>DATGGJ010000400.1:0-3553 GCA_035308585.1 Terriglobales bacterium | reverse complement strand
CCTCTCGCACTCCTCACACATTGTCATTCTGAGAGAGCGCGAACCGAGCCTGCGAGGCGAGCGCGACGAAGAACCTACGCATTTTGATGAACAGGTGCCCCACTCAAGCCTCTTTTGCTTGAGTGGGACGTCTGAATGTGGTGATGTTCCGGGAGTTACGGTTAGAGATCTTCGCGTTGCCAGGAATCCTTACTGTGCGAACCCATTCAGGATACCCGCTAAGATTCGCCGATCGGAAGTGATCGGCAGTTGCCCTACGCCCCCGCGCTCAGCTTGTGGTGCCTCTGCGGTTCGGCAATCCCGTACTGGCGGATCTTGTACAAGAGCGCCTTGTAGCTGATTTTCAGCAGGGCGGCGGCCTGCTTGCGGTTCCAGTTGGTCTGTTCCAGCGCCTGGTTGATGGCTTCGGCCTCGGCTTCGTCCTTGGCGCTGCGGGCCAGCGACTTCAACCCGCCGCCCGAGTCGCCATCCCGGCCCGCTGCCGCCGGACCGCTGCCGTCCGACTGCGGCTGCAGTTCGTTGATGGCCACGTTTTCATCGCCCAGAATCAGAAAGCGCTTCACAAAATTGCTCAGCTCGCGCAGATTCCCCGGCCAGGGGTATTCCAGGCAGCGTTGCAGCAGCTTGGGCGAAAGCGTCATGGGCGGCCGGGCGTAGTGCTCCGCCATGCGCGACATGAAGTGTTTGAGCAACAGCGGAATTTCTTCCTTGCGCTCGCGCAGCGGCGGCAGCTGCAGGGTGAAAGCGTTCAGGCGGTAGTAAAGGTCTTCCCGCAGCCGCTTGTTGGCCAGAGCTTCGGGAATGTTGATGTTGGTGGCGGCCAGGATGCGCACGTCCACCTTGATCACCGAGCGGCTCCCCAGGCGCGAAAACTGCTGGTCCTGCAGCACATGCAGCAGCTTGGCCTGCAGCAGCGGCGGCATCTCCCCGATTTCGTCCAGCAGGATGGTGCCCTTATTGCACAGTTCGAACTTGCCCGGCTTGGGATGGGTGGCCCCGGTGAAGGCGCCCGCCTCGTAGCCGAACAGCTCGCTTTCCAGCAGGTCGGCGGGCACCGCGGCGCAGTTCACTTTCAGAAACGTGCGGTGAGCCCGCGGCGAAAGCTTGTGGATCAGCCGCGCCAATACTTCCTTGCCCGTGCCGCTCTCGCCCAGCAGCAGCACCGGGATGTCCACCCCCGCCACCAGCGCCGCCTGCCCGCGGATCTTCTTCATGGCCGGGCTGGCGGCCACGAAGAACACGTCGTCACACAGTTCTTCCACCTCACCGCCCGAGGAGGTTTGCGCCCGCAGGCATTGCTTGATCACCGCGTCCAGTTCGGCTTTCTGGAAGGGCTTGGTCAGGTAGTCCTGCGCTCCCAGCCGTACGGCCTGCACCACCTTGCGGGTGTCGCTTACGCAGGAGAGCATCACCACTTTCATGCTGGGCTGCACGTGGCGCAATTGTTCCAGTGTCTGCAGGCCGTCCAGCCCCGGCATCAGCAGGTCCAGCAGCACCAGGTCCGGGCTCAGCCCGCGCTGCACCCGCTCCAGCGCGTCGTTGCCGCTGTTGGCCGTTTCCACCTTGTAAGAATCCACTTCCAGCAGAGTCCGGATGTAGCGCAGCATTCCGGGTTCATCGTCCACCAGCAGAATGCTCGGCGACGCGCTCATCGTGCTCCTCCCGCGGAAACGCCCACCGGCCGCAGGGGCAGCAGAAAACAGAATTTGCAGCCCGCGCCCTGTTCGCTTTCCAGCCAGATCTTGCCGCCGAAAGCCTGCACCAGGCGCCGGGCAATGGCCAGCCCCAGTCCCACTCCTTCACCCGATACACCCGCCTGCGGCAGGCGGAAAAAATCATCAAATATTTCCTGGTGAAACTCCGGCGCAATTCCCGGCCCCGTGTCCGATACGCTTACCTTCACCGAATTGGGAACCTCGCTCTTCAGTTTGCGCCGTTCCTGCCCCGGACGTGCCAGGTAATTGGAGCGCCGCTCCCACATGTGCGGCTCCGCGTGCAGCCACACCGTGCCCCCTGCGGGCGTGAACTTGGCCGCGTTGTCCAGCAGGTTGGAGAGCACCCGCTGTACTTTCGCATAGTCGAAAACAAAGGGCGGCAACTTCTCGTTGGCCAGGAAGTACAGGGCCACGCTCTTTTGCTGGAACCGCGCCGACCAGAATCCGCAGATTTCCGAGAGGCAGGCGTTCATGTCCCCGCTCTCGAATTTCATCTTCAGCTCCCCCGTCTCCAGCACGCTGAAGGTAAGGAAATCCTGTACAAAATGCTCCAGGCGCGCGCTGCTTGCCTGCATATCCTGCAGGATCGAGCGCTGCCGCTCGCTCAGGGGGCCCAGCTTTTCGTTCTGCAGCAGTTCGATGTAGCCGGAGAGGATTGCCAGCGGGGTTTTCAGGTCATGCGCCGCCGAGGCCAGGGCATCGGTGCAGCGGTGGTACCGTTCCTGCAACTGCATGTAGGCTTGAAGCAGTTCCTGTTGGCTGCTGCTGCTGGCGTGTAATTCGGCTGCGCCCATGACCCCCCGGCCCTCACTCGACTGCCCGGGATACTCCCCCTTGATGCTAGACACACTCATCTCCGCGGTTCTGTCCTGTGCGTTTGCTGATATGGGGGGAGGGATAACCTAAGAGCTTGTTTTTCTAGGCTCTGTAGAAGGAATGCTATGTCAGAGTTTTACCCCTGTCAACCGCCAAAATGCATGCCTTTAGTCACAAAAGAGAAAAAGCTTGCGGCTGCCCAAAGCCTCGCGCGGACCCCTTCCCACCGGGGGAGGCCCACCTCCTGCCTGCCTGGCTCGCCTAAACATACTGCTCCGACGCGCTTCCCGCGTTACCTGTCACAACCTGTCGTTTGACCGGACCTCCCCCTGGGTTGGAGTCCCTTGGTTTGGCAGCTAAGGTGCGAGAGACAGATGCTTTGCATACAATATCCAGGGGAAAGCGTGGCCGGCCGGACTACAGCAAAAGAGCGTCGAATGTGGGAAAGATTGCCATTGGCGATTCCGGTTTTCGTCCGTGGCCATGACCCGCAGGGCAAGGAATTTCTCGAGTTTGCCACCGCCCTGAACCTGAGCGCCGGCGGCGCCTTGCTGGTCGTTTCCCGTGCCATGCCGCTCTCCGCCGGGGTTTCGCTGGAGGTACCCAGCGCACCCCTTTCCGACAGCGCCCCCCTCCCCCACGCCGTGCGCCGTCTGAAGGCCCGGGTGGTCCACGCCCGCTCCTCCAACCGCCACCAGTTGCTCGGGCTCAAGTTCTCTCGCCCTCTCCTCCGCTCCGCTGAAAGGAAAGTTACTTCTTAGCTGTGAAAAGCTTTTCCCACCCCTCGGGGGGAAACAGTGCCCCTCCCGGACCTTCCCACAGCTCACCTCCCCGCCCAGAGAAAGTTCGATAAGCATTTGAAAATAAATGGCTTAATCTTGGAATTGAGTAGTCGGAAGGGCCCCTTAGTACTTTGGTGCTCGGGGTGCACTTAGCCCTTGTGCCCGGGCGGTCTAGGCTCCGGCGGAGTGATTCGACATGGCTGCAACCGTTAGTTCGTTGACCCAGTCGCTGGGTGAGAT
>DATGGJ010000399.1:0-3696 GCA_035308585.1 Terriglobales bacterium | reverse complement strand
GCGGTAACCGCTGGCGGAGTGGCCGGCAATGTCCACGCCCAGCCCGCGCAACTGCTGCACCAGGCGCCAAACCTCGGAGGGCGTGGTGCCGATCTCCTGCGCGATTTTGGTGCCGCTCACCACCACCGTGGCGTGGTCCATCAGCAGGCGCACAATGCGGCTCAGCCGCGCGTCGGTGGGTGGATGCGTGGCCGCAGCGTTCGAGCTACGACTTTTGCCGGTTACCAGTATGGCGCAATTATCAAGCAGGCAAGCCGGAAATGAAAATAATTTGGGGGATTTACCCCCAGTTCCTTCGCCGCAGATTGACGCGGATTAACGCGGATTATGGGTTCTCTGAATCGGCTTTCATCCGGGTGCAGCCGCGGTGATGAGGGTCTCGCGGGCGGGGCGCCCGCGCCACAACCTGAGTCGCTGACTCCTGACTACCAACTCCTGACTCCCGAACTTACGCTGGAACGACCCGCAGGCTCATGTCCACGGCGGGAGCGGAGTGGGTGAGTTGGCCCACCGAGATGTAATCCACGCCGGTTTCGGCGTAGGCGCGCACGTTCTCCAGGTTAATGCCGCCGGAGCATTCCAGGCTCATGCGGCGGGTGTGGCGGGCCACGCGCTCTACGGCCTTGCGCACGTCCTCCACCGTCATGTTGTCCAGAAGGATGGCCTCAGCGCCGTGCTGCAGCGACTGCTCCAGCTCCTCCAGCGAGCGCACTTCGATCTCCACCGGCTGCTCGCCGCGGCGGTTATGCAGGGCGTGCTCCAGCGCGGGAGCGATGCCTCCCGCCAGCGCGATGTGGTTGTTTTTGATGAGCACGCCGTCGGAGAGGTCGAGCCGGTGGTTCATGCCGCCGCCGCAGCGCACCGCATACTTATCCAGGGCGCGCAGGCCGGGAATGGTCTTGCGCGTGTCCAGAATGCGCGCCTTGGTGCCCGCCACCGCGTCCACAAACTTGCGGGTGAGGGTGGCGATGCCGCTCAGGCGCTGCATGAAGTTCAGGATCACGCGTTCGCAGGAGAGGACCACGCGGGCGTTGTGGCGGATGACCGCGATGGCCTGCCCGCGGTGCAGGCGCACGCCATCGAAAATTTCCGGATGGCTGGTCACCTCGGGATGGGAGGTGACCGTGCCGTCGAGATCGGCAAACAGTTCCAGGATGCGGCCGGCGCACCCCAGCCCGGCCAGCACGCAATCCTGCTTGGCAATGATGGTGGCGGCGGCGCGCTGCTGCGGCGCTATGCAGGCATAGGTGGTGGTATCGCGCGTAGCCCGGTCTTCGAGCAGCGCGTTCTGAATGACGGCGGTAATGCGTCGGCTAGTCCAGTCCACGAGCAGTTGTCAGTGGCCAGTTGCCAGGAAAATCGAAACCATTCACCGCAGAGACGCCAAGGGCGCAGAGAAATAATAAATCATTGGAATTCTCGGTGAACTCTGCGTCTCGGCGGTGAAAAAGAATTATCCCAGTGCGTCCAGCGCGTGTCGAACCTTCTCCCGCAGCACTTCCAGCTCCGCCAGCCGCTTGCGCAGGCCCTCCACCACGTGCGGCGGCGCCTTCTGCAGGAACACGTCGTTCCCCAACTGGCGGCGCTTGCCCTCAATCTCCTGTTCCACGCCTTCCAGTTCCTTCTGCAGACGCGCGCTCTCGGCGGCCACGTCAACCTTCTTCTCGTACACTACGCGCACTTCAAAGCGTGAGGTGGCGCGCGCCCCGCCCGCCTTGGCCAGCGACCCATCCACAAACTCCAGGCTCTCCACCCTGGCCAGTCGCTCCACCGCGCTGCGGTTGTGCTCGATCATGCGGCGCACGCCATTCACCGCGTGCACTTGAATGGGCACGCGCTGGCGCGTTTCCACCTTCAACTCGGCGCGCAGGTTGCGCACGCTGACAATCAGGTCCTGCAGGATGGCCATCTCGGTTTCGGCGTCCAGGTCGCGCTGAGTAGCTTCGGCTGACGGATACTCCACCAGGGCGATAGACCTGGCCGGCGGCTTGCCATCGTAAATGACGTGCCAGATCTCTTCCGTGATGAAGGGCATGAAGGGATGCAGCAACCGCAGAGCTCCCTCAAACACGCCCAAAATGTTGCCGAAAGCAGCGCGGGCAGCGGATTGATCGCTGTTTTCGCCCGCCAGTCGCGGCTTCATCAGTTCCACGTACCAGTCGCAAAACTCGCCCCAGAAGAAGTCGTACACGCGGTTGGCGGCTTCGTCGAAGCGGTAAGTTTCGAGAGCTTCGTTTACTTCCGCCGCTACCGCATTGAAGCGCGAGAGAATCCAGCGGTCTTCCAGGGTGGCCGGCTGAAATCCAGCAACTCCTTTGGTGGCGCGGGCGCCCTCGCCCGCGGCCTTTTGAAAGTCCTTAAGCGACCACACCCCTGCCTGCTGTGCCCGGTCCACATTCATAAAAATGAAACGGGCGGCGTTCCAGATCTTGTTGGCAAAGGCGCGGTAGCCCTCGGTGCGCTTGGGATTGAAGGCAATGTCGGTGCCCGGCGAAGCCATCGCTGCCAGCGTGAACCGCGTGGCATCGGTGCCGTACTGCTCGATGACCTCGATGGGGTCAAGCACGTTGCCCTTGGTCTTCGACATCTTCTGCCGCTCGGCGTCGCGCACCAGGGCGTGAATGTAGACTTCGCGGAAGGGCACGCTGTCGTCTTTCCGCCCGCTCCACCCCCCCGCCTGCTTGATTGCCTCGTCTTGCGCATGCCCCTGCATGAAGTGGCAGCCGAACATGATCATGCGCGCCACCCAGAAGAAAAGGATGTCGCCGCCGGTAATCATCAACGACGTGGGATAAAACACCGCCTGGTCGCGCGTCTTCTCCGGCCAGCCCAGGGTAGTAAAGGGCAGCAGGCCGGAGGAGAACCAGGTGTCGAGCACGTCGGTATCCTGCTCGAGGCGCCCGCTGCATTTCGGGCACTTGGCCGGCGTCTCCCGCGCCACCACGATCTGCTTGCACTTGGGAGTCACGCAATACCACGCCGGAATGCGATGTCCCCACCACAGCTGGCGTGAGATGCACCAGTCGTAGATGTTCTCCATCCACTGCAGGAAGATGCGGCTGTTGTTCTCCGGCGTGAAGCGGATTTCGCCGCTCTTTACCGCCTTGCTCGCCCGCGCGGCCAGGCTGGGGGAGCCGTCGCGCCCCGCCTTGTTCATGGCCATGAACCATTGGGTAGAGAGCCGCGGCTCTACAATGGTGCGGCAGCGGTCGCATTTGCCCACTGGCACCACGTAATCTTTCTCTCCGGCCAGCAGCCCTTGCGTCCGCAAATCGCGCAGCACCGCCTCGCGCGCCTCAAAGCGTTCCAGCCCGGCATAAGCGCCGGCGTTCTCGTTCATGTAGCCGCGCTCGTCCATCACGTCAATTTGCGGCAGCTTGTGGCGCAGGCCGGCCTGGAAGTCGTTCGCATCGTGCGCCGGCGTGACCTTCACCGCGCCCGTGCCAAATTCGGGGTTGGCCAGTTCGTCCAGAATGACGGGAATCTCCCGCAGCATCAGCGGCAGCAGCACCTTTTTTCCGTGCAGGTGCTTATAGCGCTCGTCGGCCGCGTTCACCGCCACCGCGGTATCGCCCAGCATGGTCTCCGGGCGCGTGGTGGCCACAGTGATAAATTCCTTCTTCGACCCCGCAACCGGGTAGCGGATCTCATACAGCTTGCCCGGAGTCTCCTCGTGCTTGACCTCCAGGTCGGAGA
>DATGGJ010000398.1:0-4039 GCA_035308585.1 Terriglobales bacterium | reverse complement strand
AAACATGAATCAGGCCTTCCACGCCCGGTTCCAGCTCCACAAAGGCGCCAAAGTCCATGAGCCGGGTCACCGTGCCGCGCGCCCGCTCGCCCAGCCGGTACTTTTGTGCCGCGGTATCCCAGGGATTGGGCTGCAGCTGCTTCATGCCCAGGGAAATGCGCTGCTTCTCCGCATCCACCTTGACCACGATGGCTTCAATTTCGTCGCCCACGGAAAGGACATCAGCCGGGTTATTCACCCGCTGCCAGGAGATGTCGCCCACGTGCAGCAGCCCATCTACGCCGCCAATATCTACGAATGCGCCGTAACCCGTGAGGCTGCGCACCACGCCGCGCACCTGCTCGCCTTCCCGGATCTCGCCGTAGCGGCGCGCGCGGGCCGCGCCCGCCTCCTCCTCGGAGATGATCCGGCGATCCACCACCACGTCTTCATCGGCGGCGTCCAGCTTGGTAATGCGGCAGCGGATTTCCTGCCCCACCAGCTTCTCCATCTCGGAAGCCTCGCGCACCCCGCTGCGGGAAGCGGGCAGGAAGGCCCGCACTCCCACGTCCACCGTCAGCCCGCCCTTGACTGTGCCCGTCACCGTGCCCACGATGGTGGCCTTCTCGGCGAAGGCTTTCTCCAGTTCTTCCCAGCTGGTTGGGCGGCCCACCCGGCCGCGCGACAACTCGTAGTAACCCTCCTCGTTGCGTCCCTTGACCGTGACCGACAGCTTGTCCCCGGGCTTGGGCGGCTGGCGATCCTTTTGAAACACCGCCAGCGGCAGAATGCCTTCCGTTTTGAAGCCGATGTCCACGTAAACCGAGTCGGCGGAGAGGGCAATCACCGTGCCTTCGCGGGCTTTACCCTGTTCGGGTTTGCGTGCGTGGCTCCGCTCGTAGCGCGAGAACGCTTCCTGGAACGATTCACTTACCTCTTCGGCAATTTTAGGGGATTCGGGAGTGTCGGGACTGGTCATGCGAAGTGGGACCTTCAGTTGTAGGGTGACATCTTCAGGATATCACCAGCGGCAGGCCACACCGCGCTGAGCCGGAAAATGAAGCTTCTCGGCCTTTGCTCATTGCACCGGAACTGTTGTGCTCAGCGGAATCCCGCCGATATAGCCCGTGATGGTCAACGAACTGGTCCCGCTGGGAACCGTGATGTTGACGGAAGCGGAAGAAGCCCCGGCCGCGATGGGCACACTTGACGGCAAGGATGAGACCGATGGATTGCTGCTCAAATAAACCGTGGTGGGTTGGATGGCGCCTTTGGACAGGGACAAGGTTACGGTGGCCTGTGCGCCCGCCGGCGCGGGATTGGGCGTGACCGTGATGGCGCTCAGCGACTCCAGCACGCAGGGAAGGTTTCTGGCCTGGGCCGGAGGCGTGGGGGGCGTTGCCCAGGGCACATTGACGAAATCGAAGAACTCAGTCATGTCGGGCTGGGCAGCGTCCCGCGCGGTCAGGTTGGGAAGACCGAAGCGCGTTTCGATGAACTTCAGTATGGCGGTGTAATCCGCGGTGGTGTGTGAGACGTAGTTCTTTTTGGTGAAAGGCGAAATCACGATTAAGGGCACGCGGTAGCCGGTGAAGAAGAATCCGCAAACCGGGTTGCTGTTGTTGCCATAGCAGATGTCCGCGCCATTGCTGTTGCTCTGCAAATCCGTCGGATATTCGATGGCGTCCGGAGGCGTGGCCGAGTGCGGCGGCACGTGATCATAAAATCCCCCGAATTCGTCATAACTCAGGAAGAATACCGAATCCTTCCAGGAGGGGCTGGCCATCAGGGTGTTGATGATGTTGGCCACGTAGGCGGCGCCGGACTGCACGTTGGGCGGATTGGTCACGTCATCGTCGGACGAGTGCTCGTCCAGCGCGGTTTCGCTGGCGGGCTCGACAAACGCCACCTGCGGCAGGGTGCCGTTTCGCATGTCGCTCAGCAGTTGCGAAATGGGGGCAAACTGGCTGGGCATATGGTTGATGACGTATTGTCCGTAGGCGAACTGGTTGAGGTAGCTCTGGGCGTAAAGGCAGGAAGGCGTGGCGCAGCCGTTCTTGTCCGGATGGGCATAAATTTTCCAGGTTATGCCCTGGTTCTGCAACAGCTGGAAAATGGTCTGGCTGGTTAACTGTGGAGTGCCCGGAGCCAGAGGATAGACGTGCCCCTCGGAAGTGGCGGCATAGAGATACATGCGGTTGGGCTGGGTGCGCGTCATAACCGGCGAAAACCAGCGATCTGAAGTGGCAAAGCTGGAGGCCATGAAATAGTAGTAGTTCAGCTGATCGCCGGTGAAATACCCCATGGCGCGGTGCCCCAGCACATCGTAGAACCCGAAGCCGACCGCGTCTTTTCCCGCGGTGTGAACAAAGCCGTCCAAGGGGGCATTGTTCGGGCTGGTGGAATCGTTGCGATTGCGGTCCACGTGGTCTTCGTCCCAGGAGGGGCTGGGGTTCTCCGTGCACGCGGTTTCGATTTTGTAGGCGTTGAGGGTTGCGCCGGCGTCGTCCACATTGGAGGCGTTGGAAGGTTCGCCGTCGAATGTGGTTCCGTTGGTCGCCTGCGGGAAACCGTTTGCCTTCCAGTAGTCCGGCAGATGTCCAAAGTACTCGTCAAAGGAGCGGTTTTCCTGCAGCATCACAATGATGTGGTTGATGGCGCTGATGTCCTGCTTCTGCGCTGCCGTCGCGAAGGTCGCGGTCACGTTGGCAGTCTGGCCGCTCGAGGCCGTCAGTTGGCAGGTTGTTCCCGTGCATGCCCCGCTAAAGCCGGCGAAAGTGGATCCGGAAGCGGGACTTGCGGTGAGGGTCACGCTGCTTCCGCTGGTGAACCCTGCGCTGCAGGTTGTCGGGCAATTGATGCCGGCTGGAGTGCTCGTGACCGTGCCATTGCCGGAAATGGAAACCGTCACCTGCGCGGAGGAAGCATTGAAGGTCGCCGAAACCGACTGGTTGCTGGAAAGCACAAAGTTGCAGGTCTGGCCGCTGCAAGCCCCGCCGAAACCGGCGAACTGAAAGCCCGAAGCAGCCGTGGCGGCGAGAGTGACGGATGTTCCTAAATTGAAATTTGCCGTGCATGTCCCCGGGCAATTGATCCCGGCCGGGGTGCTGGTAACCGTGCCGCTTCCCGCGACCGCCACCGTAACCTGCGCTTGTTTCGAGGCGGGCGGCTGGCTTCCGGTGCCCCCGGCGCAGCCGGCTAACCCAAGTAAGGCAGTGAGCAACAACAGAGAAACAACCCGTGGAACCACCTAAACGCTCCCGCTTCTCATCCGAACAGTTGGTTGCAGACCAGAACAGCTGGGGTTGCTTCGTTGCGCTCTGGAAGCGGGAGAACCGCCAACCCCGGCAAGAACTGCAACGTTTTGCTATCAGTTGCAGGGCTTTGCCCTTGGGCTCAGGATTTCGCGCCCCGGCGTTTAGCGGAGCGGGACCGAAGTCTCCAGGTTTTCACAGTGGCGGATAAATCCTTCCGCCAGCTCACAGCCACCTTCCATGCCGCGGAAGTGGTTCATCTGGTCGTGCAGTCGGTACCAGTCTGCCGGTTGCTGGCTGATGTGGGCGAAGCAGGCGGCGCGCTTGCGGGGCTCGGTTTTGCTGATGTCAACGTAGTTGGTGGGATGGAAGAGTTGTGTCTGCGTGCCCTGTTCCACTTCAAAGTAGTACAGGTCAAATGCCCGCCGGGCCGCGACCCAGGCGTCGTAAACCAGCAAAGACGTGGCGCGGTGGTCGCGATGCGTGTCAATGGGCCAGTGGGTGAATACGATATCGGGCTGCAGAGAGCTAAGAATCCGGCTGAAGTCCTGGTAGCGCGACCGGTTAACTTCGGTATCGCCGTCAATCTGCCCGGCAAACACCGGCTTCGCCTTGAGAATTGCGCAGGCCTTCTCGCTCTCGACGGTGCGAATGGCAGCGGCTTCCTGCGCCGGCTTGCCGCGGATGCCGGCCTCGCCGCGGGTCAAATACAGAATGGAGACCTCATGTCCCAGATCGGTGTAGTTGGCGATGGTGCCCCCGCAGCCGGATTCGGGATCATCCGGGTGCGCGCCCGCGACCACCAC
>DATGGJ010000397.1:0-5233 GCA_035308585.1 Terriglobales bacterium | reverse complement strand
AAGGTGTCTTCACGCAACTCCGTTACCACCACCTTGTGCACCAGGGTGTCCAGGCCGGTCAGCACGTTCTTGAGCAGGTCGTGAGTCATGGGCCGCGGCGTGGTGACCTTTTCAATTTCCAGGGCGATGGCGTTGGCCTCGTAAATCCCCACCCAGATGGGCAACACCGAATCTCCGGCCACGTCTTTGAGGATCACGATGGGCATGTTGGTAACCGGATCCATCATCAGCCCGCGAATTTTCATCTCCACTTCCATCGTGCCCTCCCTGCCCATCACGGAACCTCTCTCCCAGGCGCCTGCTACATTAGAACGCTATTTCCTGCGATTGGCTGTTTAAAAAGTGGCTTACACCTTGTTGCCCGCCGTCAGCCGCCAGTTCTCCCACCAGGCTATTGGGGAAGGCCTGCGTCACCCGCACCTTTACATAGTTTCCGGCGGCCAATTCGTCGCCTCCGCCGGCGGTGAAGTTTAGCACTTTATTTTGCGAAGTGCGGCCAATCCATTGGGCACGGGCGGGGTTACGCCCTTCGACCATGACCTCCAGCACTTCCCCCACCTGCTTCTGGTTGCGGCCGCTCTGGATTTGCTTCTGCCTTTCCTGCAGCACTGTCAGGCGCCGGGATTTTTCCTGATCTGGGATGTGGTCAATAAACTTCAGGGCCGGGGTGTTGGGCCGCGGCGAATATTTGAAGGAAAACACGCTGTCGTAGCCCACCTCGTCCAGCAGCGAGAGCGTTTGCTGAAAGTCTTCTTGGTTTTCGCCAGGGAATCCAACGATGATGTCGGTACTGATGCTGATCGGGCGCCGCGCCGCCTTCATCCAGCCAATGCGCTCCAGGTACTGCTCGCGCGTGTACAGGCGCTGCATCAGGCCCAGCACGCGGGTGGAGCCGCTCTGTACCGGCAGGTGGACCTGATCGCAAAGCGCGGGCACAGCCTCAATGGCTTGCACAATGTCGCGGCCGAAATCGCGGGGATGCGAGGTGGTGAAGCGCACCCGGCGGATGCCAGCGACTTCCCCCACCCCCGCCAGCAGTTCGGCAAAACTTTTCCTTCCCGAGGGATCGCGGTAGGAGTTTACGTTTTGCCCGAGCAGCTGGATTTCCGTGTACCCGGCGTCGGCCATCCGCCGCGCTTCCTCCAGCACCGAGGCGGAAGTCCGGCTGCGTTCCTTGCCCCGAGTGTAGGGCACCACGCAGAAGGCGCAGAACTTGTCGCAACCCTCAATGATGGTGATGTAGCCGCGGTAGGGATTGGAGCGCGAAGTGAACTCGGTTTCGAAGCACTCGTCGGTCTCGCGATCGTCCAGGCCGGTCACGCGCTGCTTCCCTGCTTCAATCCGCACCAGCATCTCCGGCAGGTTGCGGTAGGAGGCCGAGCCGCAAACCATCGATACGTGCGGCGCGCGTTCGAAAATTTTCTCGCCTTCCTGCTGGGCCACGCAGCCCAGCACTCCGAACTTTTTGCCTTGCTGGGCCATTTTCTTGAAGTCGGCCAGGCGGTGAAACACCTTCTGCTCGGCTTTGTCGCGGATGGAGCAGGTGTTGTAGAGAATCAGGCCCGCTTCCTGCACACTTTCCACCTGGCGGTAGCCCTGGGCCAGGAGCGTGCCAATGACTTTTTCCGAGTCATGGACGTTCATCTGGCAACCGAAAGTTTCGATGTAAAAGGTCTTTTCCGGGGTCTGCGCCATTAGAGAAAGTATAGCGCAGGAGAACAAAGGCTTTTCACCACAAAGGGCACAAAGGAACACCATGAAGAAGCAATAATCCTTTGTGTCCTTCGTGACCTCTGTGGTGAATGGGTTAACTGGACCGACTGCGGACCAACTCCAGAAAGGCCGCATGCACCCGCTTGTCTTGGCTGAGTTCGGGATGAAAAGTTGCGGCCATGGTCTTTCCCTGGCGGACCAGCACGGGGTCATTGCTCTCGCGGGCTAACACCTCAACATCTTTGCCCACGCGCTCTATCTTGGGCGCGCGAATGAACACCATCTCCAGCGGATCGCCACCGGGAGTCATCTCTCCCTGGCGGATGGAGCTGTCAATCTGCCGGCCGTAGGCATTGCGCCGGATGGTGATGTCCAGCGCCCCCAGCCCGGGCTGATGCGGATTCTCCACCTGATTGGCCAGCAGGATGGCCCCGGCGCAGGTGCCAAACGTGGGCTTGGCGCGCACAAACTGTTTCAGCTTTTCCAGGCCTTTTTCACCCAGCAGCTTGAGGAAGGTGCTGGACTCGCCGCCCGGAATCACCAGCGCATCCACTTCGTCCAGTTGCTCCGGCTGGCGCACCAGCACCACATCCGCGCCCAGTTCCTCCAGCCGCTTGCGGTGCGCGTCGAAATCGCCTTGTAGAGCTAAAACTCCGACTCTCATGGTTTCTTAAAGAAGCACTCAGCGATCAGCACTCAGCATTCAATCTGGGTAATGCCCTCTCAATGGCTGAATGCTGATTGCTGAGTGCCTATCCACCTGCGAGCAATCTTCACTTTCCGTGATGTCTCCGCGAGTACCGCGCCACATACCCCGGCACTTCATGCACCACGCTGGCCTCATGCTCCACCGGCTTTCCCGCAACCAGACTCAGGGGCAGCACCCCCGCCCACACCGGATAAGCCAGGTCCTCCTCTTTGTCCTTCGGGCCGCCGGTGCGAATTTTGGCTGAGGCTTCGGTCAAGGGCAGCTTGAGCACGCTGGTGGCCTTAAGTTCCTGCGGCGTAGGCCACCGCGCTTCCGCCCAGCGCCCGGGAACAATGTGCTCCGTGATGGCCTGCAGCGCGGCCATTTTTTCCTCCTGGCTTTCGACCAAAGATGCCGTTCCCAACACCACTACCGAGCGATAGTTCATGGAATGGCTGAAGGCAGCGCGTGCCATCACCAGCCCATCCAGCAGGGTGACTGTAACGCACATCGCAATTCCCTTCTCCAGGTGGCGCAGCATGCGGCTGGCCGCTGAGCCGTGAATGTAGAGCTCATCGCCCACCCGGGCGTAGCCAGTCGGAATCACGTAGGGCTGGCCGTCGCTGACAAATCCCACGTGGCAGACAAAGCCCTCGTCGAGGATCTGGTTAACAGTTTCGCGTTCGTGCGTGCCGCGCTCGGGATGGCGGCCAAGGGTGGTGCGGGGAGTAAGCAAGGGTTCGGTGTGTGAGGTCGTCATTTTCTTCGCAGCACTCAGCAATCAGCAGTCAGCATTCAGCCCTGCAACAAACAGGGGGTGGAGTGCTGAAAGCCAAGTGCTGACGGCTTGTTACCAGCCTCTCTTCTGCAGCATCTCCGATTCCGCGATGGCCGCCACCGCCAGGCCTTTCATGGCGCCCACCAGGTCCTCGGAAACCTGCAGCAATACTTTAGGATCGTTGTAGTGCGTGGTGGCGCGAACGATGGCGCGGGCACGGCGCTCGGCTTCCTCAGCCGGCGCAAAGCTGGTGGAATCCTGCATGAAAATTCCCGAGCCCACGAACACCGACTCCGCTCCCAGCTGCATCACCAGCGAAGCATCCGCCGGGGTGGCAATGCCGCCGGCCGAGAAGTTGGGCACCGGCAGCTTCCCTTCCCGCGCCACCAGGCGCACCAGTTCATAGGGCGCCTGCAGGTCCTTGGCGCGGGCATAAAGTTCTTCGTCACGCAACACGGTCAGCTCCCGCATCTCCTGCATGATCTGGCGCATGTGTTTCACCGCATGCACCACATCGCCGGTGCCGGCCTCGCCCTTGGTGCGGATCATGGCCGCGCCCTCGGCAATGCGCCGCAGCGCTTCCCCCAGGTTGCGCGCCCCGCATACAAAGGGGACGGTGAAGGCATGCTTGTCCACGTGGTGGGCTTCATCGGCCGGGGTGAGCACTTCCGACTCGTCAATGTAATCCACGCCCAGTTCCTGCAGGATCTGGGCCTCGGCAAAGTGCCCGATGCGGCACTTGGCCATCACCGGAATGTCCACCGCCTCCATGATTTCGCGGATCTTCCTGGGTGAAGCCATGCGGGCCACGCCGCCCTCGGCGCGAATCTGCGCCGGCACGCGCTCCAGCGCCATCACCGCCACCGCGCCCGCGCGCTCGGCGATCGTCGCCTGCTCGGCGTTGGTGACGTCCATGATCACCCCGCCCTTCAGCATCTCCGCCAGTCCCGTTTTCAGCCGCAGGCTGCCACTGCCATTCTTCTCCGCCATATGCTTGCTCTCCTGCCCCAATGATAACCGGCGGAGTGGTCCTGAAAAAAGGTCCATTTAGTTGATTTCTGCTGTACCATTTATTGTGCCCAAAAAAGCCACTACCCTGCCTCTGCCCCTGCCCCATCCGCCGCAGCAGGCGCCGCGGTTTCGCTGGTTTTACGAGGAACTGCGCTCCGCCATCCTGGCCGGCCGCCTGCAGCCGGGAGCGCGCCTGCCCGCCACCCGCGACCTGGCGCGGGAATACGGCCTCTCCCGCGGCACCATTGTGGCCGCCTTCGAATTGTTGGGCTCCGAAGGCTACGTTGAGGGAAAGACCGGCTCCGGCACCTACGTCAGCCAGGTGCTGCCGGAAGAACTGCTGCAGGTAGGCCGGGTGCGGGCGCAAGGCGGCAAACGCCGCCGCCGTCCGCAGCTGTCGCTGTATGCCCGCCGCCTGCAGCCCATGCCGGTGATCGAGCGCGGCCCTGCGCGCGCCTTCCGCTCCAACCTCCCCGCCCTGGACGCCTTTCCCACCGGGCTCTGGGCGCAAGTAGCAGCCCGCCGCCTGCGCCGCGTCTCCTGGCGCTTGCTTGCCGGAGGCGATCCGCTAGGCTATCGCCCGCTGCGGCAGGCGGTGGCCGAATATCTTAATACCTCGCGCGGAGTGAAGTGTTCGCCCGAACAGGTGCTTATCGTCTCCGGGGTGCAGGAGGCGCTGGACCGCGCCGCACACCTCCTGCTCGATCCCGGCGACCCGGTATGGATGGAGGAGCCCGGCTACCCCCGCGCGGCCATCGTGTTTCGGGCCGTGGGAGCCCGCATCTGCCCTACGCCGGTGGATAGCGAAGGCTTCGACCTGCAGTTTGGAAAGCGGCGCTGGCGTCGCGCCAAGCTGGTTTACGTCACCCCGGCGCACCAGTTTCCGCTGGGAGTGACCATGAGCCTGCGCCGCCGCCTGGAGTTGCTGGAGTGGGCGCGCGAGTCCGGCGCTCTGATTTTTGAAGATGACTACGACAGCGAATACCGCTATGCCGGACGTCCCATCCCCGCCATGCAGGGCCTGGACCGCAGCGGTGTGGTGA
>DATGGJ010000396.1:0-8081 GCA_035308585.1 Terriglobales bacterium | reverse complement strand
TCAGCCGGTGGGGAATGTACTCTTCGAGCACGGCATGAAAATTCGTGCCGCCAAACCCGAAAGCGCTCAAGCCGGCGCGGCGCACGGTATCCGCAGGCACTGTCCACGGCGCCAGTTCGGTATTGACGCGAACCGGAGAATGCGCGAAATCAATATCCGGATTGCGGCGTGCGCAATTCACGCTGGGCGGCAGCACTTTGTCGCGAAGCGCCAGAGCAGTTTTCAGGAAACCGGCAGCGCCGGCAGCTCCTTTCAGATGGCCGATATTGGATTTCACCGAGCCCAGGGCTACCGATCCGGTTGGAAGGTGAAACCCGCTCAGCACATCCACCAGGCTTTGCACTTCCACCACGTCGCCCACGCGCGTTGAAGTTCCGTGTCCCTCAACGTAGGTGGCGGTGGCGGGTGACAGACCGGCGTTCCGCCATCCGCGCTCCAACGCCAGCTTCTGTCCGATCGGGTTGGGAGCGGTGATTCCCTTTCCCTTGCCATCGCTCGATCCGCCTATGCCGCGGAGAACCGCGGAGATTTTGTCTCCGTCCCGCTCGGCATCGGCCAGTCGCTTGAGCAGGAAGATGGCGGCGCCTTCGCCCATCACAAAGCCATCCGCGCCCTCCGCGTAGGGACGGGTGCCGGTCGCAGAGAGCGCTCCGATCTTGCAGAACTTCACGAAGGTGGAGGCGCCCATGTTGCGGTCAATGCCGCCGGTAATCACCGCGTCGAAATCGTTCTGCACCAGGCCTTCGGCCGCCGAACTGATGGCCGCCATCGCCGAAGCGCACGCCGCATCCACCACATAATTGGGTCCGTGAAAGTTGTAGATATTGGCAATTCGGCCGGCAATACAGTTGGCCAATTCGCCCGGCATGCTGTCTTCCGTGATTTCGGGCAGGCGCTTGCCCATGCGGTCCTGCAGTTCCCGCTTAATGGCATGCCGCACCGCCTCGGGCAGCGCCGCAAAACTCCCGCTTTCCTCCAGTTCCCGGGCGTATTCCGGAAAATAAACGCGAAGCGCCGTCAGGTAGTGCTTTTCACCCGCCATGGCATTGCCCAGGATCACTGCCGTCCGCTCCAGGTCCAGCGGGCGCTGGGGATAGCCGTAGTCTTCCAGGGCTTCCCGGGTACAGGCGATCGCCCACTTCTGCGCTAAATCCATGGCATCAACCACCCGCGGCGGAACCGCCAGGCGCCACTTCATGGGCTCCCACGGGTAATCGCGCACCCATCCCCCGATCTTGGAATAAGTTTTATCGGGGGCACTGGTTTCAGAATCGTAATAAAGCGCGGGGTCCCAGCGGTCGGGTTGAACCTCCGTGATGCTATAACGGCCGCTTTTTACGTTCTCCCAGAATGTGGACACGTTGGGTGCATCGGGCAGAATGGCGCCCGTCCCGACGATGGCGATGGCTCGGTAAGCGGTATCTTCCATGATGACGCTCCTGCTGCAACTTATAAAAGCTCAAGCTGCGCGCGCGGCATTTTTTGCCGCGCGGTTGTATAAAACGTCGGCGATGAAGTCCATGTCTGCTATCAGACCCGCCTGCGCGCGATGAATAGCCGGCAATCGCAGACTGGTCTCAAGGGCTGCCATTTCGGCATCTGTTGCTCCGCCCGACCCGGCTACCAGGCGCAATCCTTCTTCCGCAACCTTGAACGCCGCTTCCCGCGCGAACGCCCGGCTTAGAACTGCCAGGGTAGCGGCGTCGAAGCGCCGATGGGCCTTTTCATTCAGCTTGCCTTCCGCCAGACGCGCTGCGCGCCGCACCAGGCTGCCGGCGCACTCGGCATAGGAGATCAACTCGCCCAGCCGCAACAGAACGTGCTGATATCGGGTGAGACGGCCAGTACGAGCTCTCTCCATCACCTCGGCCAGCGCATGTGAGGCCAGCGCCGCAATCTCAGCCCCTACCTCCGGACAACCCGAATGCACCTGCTCCAGTTTTTGCGCCTGCTCGTGGTAATACTGTCCGCGAGTCTTAAGGTGAAGCTGCCAGCGGTCGCGGCTGATGGTCATCTCCATGATCTCGGAGGTGCCTTCATAAATGGTGGTGATGCGCACGTCGCGGCTGATTTTCTCCACCACGTATTCGTGGGTGTACCCGTAACCGCCCAGAGCCTGAATGCTGGCCTCTGCCGCCGCATTGCCCGCTTCCGAAGCCATATACTTGGCGATTGCTCCCTCGGTATTGAGGCTGCCCTCGCCGGCGTCAATGCGTTCCGCGGTTTCTTCGATATAAGAACGGGCGGCTTCCAGGCGCAGCACGTGCGGCACAATCAGCTTGTGGGTGTATCCCTGCTTTTCTGACAGCGGCGCCCCGGCTTGAATGCGCTTGGTGGAATAGGGAATGGCTCGGTCGAGAGCAGCCCATCCCGCGCCCAGGCCGAAGGCGGCCACCATCAGGCGCGTATAGCCGAACACCGCCTGGGCCTGGTTCAGTCCCTGACCTTCGACGCCGCCGAGCAGCCGGTCGGCGTCAACATAAACATCGTTGAACGCCAGCGCCGCCGTGTTGCTCAGGCGAATGCCATGCTTGTTTTCGGGTTCATCATGGGTGAATCCTTTTGTGTCCTTCTCTACCACGAACCAACTCGGACCCGCCGGCGTGTTGGCCAGAACCGTGTAAGCGTCAGCAATTCCCCCATTGCTGATCCACTGTTTGTTTCCATTAATCTTGTACCCCGCGACCCGGCCCTCCTGAAGCACCGGGTCGGCGGTGGTCTTCAGCGCTCCCAGATCACTGCCGGCCTCTGGTTCGGTGGCACCATACGCGAACAACAATCCCTCGCTTGCAATCCGGCTGAGCCAATTTTTTTTCTGTTCCGGAGAGGCGCCCATCGTAATCGGGTCGCTGCCCAGAAACGTGGCCAGCACCGCGGTGGCAATGCCCAGATCTATCCGCGCCATCTCCTCGCAAATGCAGTAAACGTCGAACGCGCCCCCGCCCAGGCCGCCGTACTCTTCAGGTATGAAGAGCAGCTGAATCCCCAGCCGGTCCGGATCGCACATGTAACGAACAATGTCCAGCGGGCACTCGTCGCGCTCGTCCAGTTCAATCAGGGTTTCGTCGGGCAGCCGTTTCTTGGCGAAATCCCGGAGCGATTTCAAACTCAACTTCAGCGTTTTTGGCGCAATCATGAATGACCTCTCTAGGCTGCTTTGCTTCGCAACTCGCGGACCTTGCTGGTTAGCTCCGGCAGGAATTCCAGAATGTCGTCAACAATTCCGATATCGGCCACCTGGAAGATCGGAGCTTTGGGGTTTTTGTTGATGGCGATGATGAAGGGGCTGCCCTTAAGGCCGGCCAGATGCTGGAAGGCGCCGCTGATGCCGCACGCAAGATAGACCTTCGGTTTAACCGTCTTGCCGGAGGAGCCGACCTGGCGCGATTTCTCCAGCCACTTGGCATCAACCACCGGTCGCGAACAGGAAACCGCCGCACCCAGCGCGTCCGCCAGATCCTCGGCAATGGGGAGATTATCCTTCTCCTGAATTCCTCGGCCGACGGAGACAAGAATCGTGTGTTTGGTAATGTCCACTTCGCCGGATTCGGCGACGACCGTTTGCAGATATCGGCGTCCGGAGGTGAGTGCTCCGACCTCTCCTGACTTGTCCACCACCTTGCCGTTTGCCGGCGGTATCACCGGCGGCTTGAAGGCTCCCGGACGAACCGTCAGCACCACACCCGACGAGATGTCACACTCCACATTGGCGCTGACTTGCCCGCCGAATTCCTGGCGAACCACTTTAAGCTGCATCCCTTCCCTGCCCGCGATCGAGAGCACGTCCGGGACGAAGGCCGCGTTCAGCTTGATGGAAAGGCCCGGCGCCAGGTCAATCCCGAAATGCTCGTGGGCAAGCAGAAGAATCGCTCCGGGAGGTAACACCTTGACCAGCGCCTTCCGGATCAATTCGGCGTTGGGGTATGCAAGAGCGTCATTTGAAATCTTCCAAATCTCCGCATAGGAATCGCACAGGCGGCTGCAGGCGGAATCCAGTTCCGCTCCCCAGCCGGTAACAATTGCGGTCGGCGCCGCCGCGGCATCAATTTGTTTTATAGCGGCCAGCAGTTCCGCCGCGGAATCATCCACAACTCCGGCTTTATGCGTAACATAAGCAAAAATGTGAGGCGTCACCTCAGTCCTCCTTTCGCCGCGATCAGCTCGGTCACTCTTTCCACGTTTGCCTCGCGGCTGCCGCCGAGCATTTCAGCTCCCTTGCCCAGCATGGGCACAAAGTAATCCAGGCGCTGCACTTTTGCGGCGAGCTTCCCTACGCTGCCGGGGTCAATCTGCAGTTCCGTGGCGCCATAGGTGGGAACAGGCAGGGAGGCTACCGCCCGGATGCCGCGCATACCGACATAGCGGGGTTCATTAATGCCGGTCTGAATCGAAAGCACGCAGGGCAACTCGATCTCACTAATCTCGCGGTTGCCGCCTTCAATTTCGCGGCTGATCTTCAGTTTCCGGCTTGGCAGGACTTCGATGGAGTTGACCAGGGAAGCAAAAGGGTACTCGAGCATTGCGGCCAGCATGCCGCCAACCTGGGCGCCCCCGTCGTCAGCCTGCACTCCGGTCAAGATCAGGTCGTAGGCGCCCTTCTGCACGAAACTCTTGAGAATGGCGGCAATGCCTTTGGCGTCTGACCCGCTGAAGGCCGCATCGGAGAGCAGTACGCCCTGCTGGGCGCCCATGGCCATCTCCCGGCGCAGGATTTCCTCGTCATCCTCCCCGCCAACGGTCGCCACTGTAACCTTGCCTCCCACGCGGGCCACGATCTGCAGCGCTTCTTCGACCGCATAATTGTCGGGTTCATTTATCGAGTAGACTGCCTCGTCGAGCTCGATGCCGGTTCCTTCCCGGTTAAGCTCGATCTCATTTTCGGAAGTGTCCAGCACTCTTTTCACGCAAACCAGAATCTCCACGCAACCTCCTTATGCCGCCGGGTATTCCCGCACGATTTGCTGGTCTGTCAATTCCGCCAGGTCAATGGCCGTCATCTTTCCTTCCAACCCCGCCACCTTGATTGCATCTTCCAGATTCACCATGCAGAAGGGACAGGCCGTGACAATCACATTGGCTCCCGCCTCGGCGGCCATCCTGACCCGCTTTACCCCGATCCGTTCCTCTTCCTTCGGTTCATAAAACAGCATTAATCCCCCGCCGCCGCAGCAGAAGGAGCGGTCTCGGGAACGGCGCATCTCAACCCGCTTCAAGCCAGGGATGGCATCCAGCACATTCCGCGGATCGTCGTAGATCTGGTTGTGCCGGCCCAGGTAGCAGGGATCGTGATAGGTGTAAACCTTGCCGTTTTCCGCGGGATGGAACTTGATTCTGCCCGATTTCACTTCCCGGGCAATTACCTGGCTGATGTGCTCGACAGGAGGCACATCCTTGTAATCGTGTTTTAGCGCGTTGTAGGCATGGGGATCGGAAGTGACAATCCGTCGCGCCCCGGATTCATGGATGGCCTGAGTATTGTGGTCGCGCAGCGCGCGGAACAGCGTCTCCTCGCCAAAGCGCCGCACTTCATGACCACTGTCTTTCTCCGTGGCGCCCAGAATTCCAAAATCCTCTCCCAGATGGCTCAGAATTTTTGCCGTGGCTTGTCCAATCGCCTGTATGCGGTCATCGTAGGAGGTAATGCTGTCCACAAAGTACAGAGCGTCCGCGCCCTCGCCATTCAGAACCTTCACCCGGCAGGTCTGCTCGAATTTTCCGGCGCTCGCCCAGTCCGCCCTTTTTTTCGCCATCTTGCCGTAGGGATTACCACGACTCTCCAGCGCGTTGAGCGGCTTCTGCAGTGACTGGGGCACGTTCCCGTCATCCACCAGACCGCGCCTCAGATCAACAATCTTGTCTATGTATTCCACCAGCAACGGGCATTCTTCCTCACATGCGCCGCAGGTGGTGCAGGACCAGATTTCATCTTCGGAATAAACACTGCCCACCAGCGGCTGCCCGTTTTTCGCACTGCCGAACATCGGGTAGTGCCGGAAGGCATAGTCTCGGGCCTTGATAGTGAGAAACCTCGGTGACAGAGGCCTCCCCACCGCGTTGGAAGGACAGTTGTCGGAGCAGCGACCGCAATCGGCGCAGGAGTAGAAGTCCAGCATGTGCTTCCAGGTAAATTCTTCAAACGTCTTCACGCCGAAAGATTTCACCTGGTCCAGATGCTCGTCGGGAATGCCCCATCGCACCGGCTTTAAACTCCCCCGCTCCAGCTTGGCAAAGAAAACGCTGAACAACGAGGTCTCCACGTGAAACTGAATTCCAAAGGGGCGGTAACAAAGCAGGAAGAAAAAAGTCAGCCCATGGATCAGGTAAGCGCCCAGGTGCAGCGTTTGGAGCGTGGACACAGGCGTTGCAAGCAGGGCCTTCTCCAAAATCCACGCCAGCGACAAGACGGGCAGAACTTCCGCCGTTTGTCCTTGTTGCAGGAGAGCGGCGGCCTGGCTGGCTTCAAACAAGCTGTCCGCCGCCATCAAAATAGCGATCAGCGCCAGCAGGAAAATGGCATCAGCGGAATGGCCCTTCCCGTACCTTGCCGGAACCGAGTATCTTGCCGGCCTGAACACCAGCCGGCGGATGGCCGCAACCACCATACAGAAGAAGACCACGGTGGACGCGTACTCCGCGACGAGGCCGTATATCTGGCCAGCCTTGCCGGAAAGCCCGGGCATCACAAACCCGTCGGACACGCCAAGAGCAAGCACCGAGAAAGCACGGGTGGCGAGAATTATGAAGCCCGCAAAAATCAGGAGATGAATGGTTCCTGCCAGGCGATAACGCGGGTGCTTCCACTGCCCCAGCCAGAACTGCAACACTCTGCCTAACCGCCTGAGCGGCTGGTCAAGACGGCAATCTTGTTCCCCGCGAAGCAGCGGCTGGAGCCGCCTGGCCACAATGTAGGAAAAACACGCCGTGCCCAGCAGATAAATGATGAGGAATAGAAGTCTCCCCTGGATGAGCCAGTAGGTCGCGTGTGCGGGCGATTGGATGGCTTCTACCACGGTCTGCTCTTGCTTTCAGGTGCTTGTTGGAACGGCAACCAAGGTTTTGGAAAGAAGCGCGCCTCAATTCCTGTGCGGCGATGAAGACGCCCCTTCCCGCAATAAAGCCAGGTGCGTGGCAGCCCGCGGGGGAAGGCGGATGTTCAGAGTGACGGCGAGTTTCGCGGGACTCTGTGTCCACCTTTTTGGCTAACGGCAATACCTCTCGGATGCTGGGATAGATTTTTGAAAACAGCGGCCTGGGAATCGCCCGAGCATCCTGATCTGCCTCTCTGCCGTTGTGCCGATTATCCGGTCGTGGACGCCTGGGGTCTGTGAGGTGGGACTTCGTTCTCTGTGAGGCGCATCACAGGAAGGGGGTGCATCAGCTCGCAGAACAGAAGATAGCTTTTGATTTCAGCGTGACGGGAAGCGGTCGCAACCACCACGCCGCTCAGTTCGCGAAGGAGAATCGAGCCGCCAGTCTCATCAGTTTGAGCACTTTGTACACGTCAATGCTGGCGCCGCGCAACACTATCCTTACCCCTTTATCATCGGCTCGAGCCGCCAATTCTTCCAGAGCCCGAAGCCCCGGGGCATCAATCCGCTTTACCGCGGAAAGATCCAGAATCATTTCGGGACCGGCACTGTCCAGCTTGTCACGCGCCTCCTCCAACCCTCGGACCACGCGCTCTCCGTCAATCTTGAACTGCACCGCAATCGTTGCCATACCCGTCAACTCCTCTCATGCAGCCGGTTGTACGGCGCTGCTCCCCTTTTCTGTGATCCCTCGCCCGCGATAAGCGCTCCAGAATAACTCTTCCAATTCGCTCATGAGCGGCATGCGCGGATTCGACAGCCAGGAAGGATCGTCAAAAGCGATTTTCACCAGATCAGGCAGGGCCTGCTCGAATTTTTCCTTGGCAATACCCAGGGCGGCAATGGAGCGCGGCATCGCCAAATGGTCCAGCAACTGCTCGGTTGCGGCCGCAAGACTGTTCACCTTTTCCTCGATGGTGCGTCCACCTAAGCCCAGCAACTCCGCTATGGTGGCGTATTTCTTGTGTGCGACGTAGGCTCGCTGGTTGGGCG
>DATGGJ010000395.1:0-4783 GCA_035308585.1 Terriglobales bacterium | reverse complement strand
CAGGCAAATCATTTCCAGCAGCAGGTTGAGATTGGTCTTTTGCTTGGCGGAAACATCCACGAAAACGGTGGTGCCGCCCCAATCTTCCGGCATCAGCCCGCGGTCGGCGAGCTGCTTTTTCACCCGCTCCGGCAGGGCATCGGGCTTGTCAATCTTGTTGACCGCCACGATGATGGGCACTTCGGCGGCGCGGGCGTGATCAATGGCTTCAAGGGTCTGCGGCATCACGCCGTCATCCGCCGCCACCACCAGCACCACAATGTCCGTGGCTTTGGCGCCGCGGGAACGCATGCGGGTGAACGCTTCGTGGCCGGGGGTATCCAGAAACACGATCTCGCGTCCATACGCCGGCGAATTCGTGTCCAGAATCTTCACCTTGTAGGCGCCGATGTGCTGCGTGATTCCGCCCGCCTCGCCTCCGGCCACGTTGGTGGAACGGATGGAGTCGAGCAGCGTGGTCTTGCCATGGTCCACGTGGCCCATGATGGTGACCACCGGCGGACGCGGTATGGCTCCCAGCGCATCCTCCGTAGCCATTTCCGCGGCTGCCGCTTCCTGAGCCGCTTGCTGTTCGAAGCTGATTACCGAAGCCTCGGCTCCGAAAAAGCGCGCCATCTCGGAAGCCAGTTCCGCATCCAGCGTCTGGTTGATGGTGGCAAACACGCCCTTGGCCAGCAGGCGCGCAATCAGGTCCTTGGCCCGAACTCCGAGTTTCTCCGCCAGGTCCTTCACGCTAATGCCCTCAGCGATGGTGATGGCGCGAGTAATGGGCAGAGGCTCGTTGTTCACCGGCAGCCGCGGCGGCGGCACAAACCCCTTCATGGGGCCTTCCTTCACGCCGCGCGGTACATAACGCTGTCCAGGACGGCGCGCCGGGCCACCCGGCCGGCTTCCCGGACGCGGGGTGGGCGGCGCTCCCGGGCCCACACCCATGGGCCGAGGCCCACCCGGAGCCTGGCGCGTGGGATGCATGGGCCGGCGCTCACCGGGACGCAAGGGAGGACGCGCACCCGGACCGGAGGGACGCGGGCGCTGAAAAATGGGCTGGCCGGGCACGGGACGTCCGGGGGCCGGCCGGCCGGCTATGGGACGACCCGGCACGGGCCGGGCTTGAGGGCTGGCGCTGGCCGCAGGGCTCTCGGCTCGTGGTGGGGGCGTAGGCGCCTTGTACACAGGGCGCGGGCCGGTCTGGGGCACAATCATGCGCCGCGGCGGAGCGGCCGGGATGGTTGGGCGCTGGGACTGCACGGGCGGTGCGGAAGCGGATGGCTGCGCTTGTGCCGGCGCCTGCGCCGACGGCGGAACCGGCGCTACCGCTGGCGGAACTGCTTGCGCCGGCGGAGCTGGGGCAACTGGACGCGCCGGCGGGGGCGCGATTACCGGTTTGGGGGCCGACGGCTGTGCGGCCGGAGGTTGCGCGGCGGGAGCGCTGGGAGCGGCGGCAGGGGAGGACACTGCCGGCTTTGCGGGAGCGACCGGCGGCTGAACCGCGGCGGGTGGCGCTGCCGCAGGCTTGCTTTCCACCGCGGGCGGCGCGGCGGTCGCCGGTGGCGCTGGGCGCTTCACCGGCGGCGCACTGGCCGCCTGCTGCTTCTGCGTGATCAGCTTCAGCACGTCTCCCGGCTTAGAGATGTGCGACAGGTCAATCTTGGTCTTAATGGCGTCGGGCTCTTCCCCACGGGCGCGCGCGGACCGGGCAGACCCCGCCCCTTGCGCTTCGGACTGGGCCTGAAAATGGGCCCGTACCCGCACCGCCTCGTCCGCCTCAATTGAGCTGGAATGGGTCTTCTTTTCGGTTACGCCTACCAGCGGCAGGACGTCCAGAATTGCCTTGCTTTTGACCTCCAGTTCCCTGGCCAGGTCGTTAATACGAATCTTCATCCGCCTTCTATTGCCTCCGTTTTGTCTTACCCGCTAAGTCTTCATATCAACCTCACGGTGAATTCTGTTCCAGCGAGCAGCATTGTATTCGCGCCCTGACCCGAAACAGGCCTTGGGGATTGCCGCCGGTGAGGGCGGCAAGCCCAACCCTATTCGCTGCCCGGTTTTTCGGGCGGGATTTCATTGTCCAGAAGAGGACGTTCCGGATGAGGAACAACCTCTTCCTCATCGGCGGGCGCGGCGTCTTCCACCCCTTTAACCGCCTCCGCCTCGTAGTCCTGGCCCTCAGCGGCGAGTTCTTCCACGCTCTGCGACGCCTCGTCTTCAATCTCCGACAACCCGGCGGTGTCGCCCGCCTGGCCCGCCGTTTCCGAGCCCAAATCCACTCCCGCGCTGGTCTCTTCCTGCCTTTCCGGCGGAAGGTCCTCAGGGCTGGTCTCGGGCACCAGTTCCTCCTGCGCCGATTCCAGCCGCGAAAAATAATTATTAACCGCAATGCTGATTTTTTCCACCGTCTTGGGGCCAATGCCGGGAATGGCTTCCAGTTGTTCCGGCGTCATATCGGCCAGGGCCTCGACGGTGGTTATGCCCGCCTCTGTGAGCTTCTCGATCACTCCCTCGCCCAGGTCAGGCACGCGCTCCAGCGGCGTCGCCGGCTGGTTGACCAGCGCCGACATCTGCTGTTCCACTTCCTGGCGCTTTTCCTCTTCGCTCTTGATATCAATCTTCCAGCCCAGGAGCTTGGCCGCCAGCCGCACGTTCTGCCCCTTCTTGCCGATGGCCAGCGAGAGCTGGCTGTCATCCACAATCACTTCCAGATGCTTGTCAGAAGCGTCCAGCACGGTCACGCGGCTCACCTTGGCGGGCTGCAGGGCGCGCTCGGCAAACGACACCGCGTCTTCCTGGTATTCGATAATGTCAATCTTTTCACCGCGCAGTTCGCGAATGATGGACTGCACCCGCATGCCTTTCATGCCCACGCAGGCGCCCACCGGGTCCACGTCCTTGTCCTTGGACATGACCGCAATCTTGGTGCGCTCTCCGGCTTCGCGCGCGATGGCGCGGATTTGCACGGTGCCATCGTAGATTTCCGGCACCTCCGTCTGGAACAGGTGCTGCACCAACTCCGGCGTGGCCCGCGATACCACCACCTGGGGGCCTTTGGCGGCGCGCTCCAGGCGCGCAATCACCACCCGCACCCGCTCGCCCACGGCGAATGACTCCAGGCGCGACTGCTCTTTGCGGGGCATCCGCGCCTCCGCCTTGCCCAGATCAAAAATGACGTCTGGCCCTTCCACCCGCTTCACCGTGGCGTTCACAATTTCGCCCACGCGGTTGACGTATTCGTTGTAAACCGTGTCGCGTTCCGCCTCGCGCACCTTCTGGAAAATCACCTGCTTGGCCAGTTGCGCCGAAATGCGTCCCAGACCAGTGGGATTCGACATCTGGTGGGTGGCCCGCAACTCGCGAATTTCGCCGCCTACTTCCACGTTGCCGTCAATTTTCCGCGCTTGTTCCAGCGCGACCTGCAGATTGGGATCTTCCACCTGCTCCGGCGTTTCCACCACCGTATGCACCGCGTACACCCGGATGTTGCCACTGTCTTTGTCCAGCTCGGCGCGTAGGTTTTCCTGTGTTTTCAGAGATTTGCGAGTGGCGATCGAGATCGCGTCCTCGACCGCGTTGACCACGATCTGGGGGTCAATTCCCTTCTCGCGGCTCAGGGCATCAATCGTGTTGTACAGCTCGCTTGCCATAGCCTTCTTGCTTTCTCACTGATGTTTGACGGGCCTGAGATGCGGGCCTAGATTTCCGGTACCAGGTTCGCCCGCTCCACGTTTCTCAATTCTATTTCGATTCTGTGAGCAACGGGCGGCCGTGAGCCCTTTTTGCCATTCTTCCGGCCGGCGTTCAAATCCAGGGTCAAGCGTCCATCCTGAAAAGCTTCCAGCCGACCCTGAAAATGTTGGCTGCCTTCCACCGGTTCGTGCGTCGTTACCTTCACCAGGCTGCCGGTGAAGCGCTGATAATCCGACGGCCGTGCCAGCTTGCGGTCCAATCCGGGCGAAGAAATCTCCAGCAAATACGACCCTCCCGGCACCGCGTCCTCGACGTCGAGGATAGTACCCACCTCATGACTCACATTGGCGCAATCCTCATGGCTTACGCCTCCCGGCTTGTCAATGAACACCCGCAACATGCGGGATTTGCCCCCGCCGCGGAAGTCCACCTCCACCACTTCCAGGCCCCGGGAAGCGGCCACGCGCTCCACAATGCCACGTACGCGCTCGATGTCTAATGCCATGAAAACAGGCGGCTTAAGTCATCCCGGCGGGATGGCGAAGGGTGAAAACAAAAAGTGGGCTTGCGCCCACTGGTGTGCTTCGCCAAAACCGGTATTACACAACAGCTCTGAGGTAAATAATACGCCGGAAGCGCGCAAAAGACAAACCACCGGGCACCGCACCCGGCAGGGTACCCGGGCCTTGAATGCAGGTTTCAAAGCTAAATGTTTCAAGGTTTCCCGACGTCACCAGTATGGCAAGAAACCTTAAAACCTGCGAAACCTTGAGACCTCGGACTACCTTGCCGTCCACCCTCCGTCAATCAGCAGGGTGTCCCCCGTAATCAACGAAGCCGCCGGGGAAGCCAGAAAGACTACCGCGCCAGCTACTTCCATGGGTTCGCCAATGCGGTGCAGGGCGGCGACGCGCTCCACTACATCGGCGCGAAATGCGGGATCGGCAAGGGCCTGTTCCGTGCCTGGTGTGTGAATGAACGTGGGAGCCACAGCGTTAACCCGGATGTTGTACTTACCCCACTCCACGGCCAGGCATCTGGTGAGGTGGGCGATGGCTGCCTTGGTCATGCAATAGACCGATTCCGTGGGCAAGGCGGCGAA
>DATGGJ010000394.1:0-3663 GCA_035308585.1 Terriglobales bacterium | reverse complement strand
TCGGTGAATTATTTATAGCACCCGCAGCGGCAAAGCGCAAGGGGGAGCCGGCATGATTCCGGCATCGGGAGTCAGCAAAGCCGAGCCATAACCCCTTTACTACCCAGGTTCTCCCGTCCCCCAGCTTTTATTGCTGCCCTGTCCGGCCGAATGCTCGACTCTGACCGCTTCTTCCCGGCTTCCGGTTTCCTTGTGGCGCGGGCGCCCTCGTCCGCGGCGTAAGTCCGTGTGGGGCGGTTAAGCATGGCCGCCGTCTCGCCGGCAGTCGCGCCCTCCCCAACCGGACACAGAAGGAAAACAGCTTATCTATGCGTCTCGGTGGCGGATTGCCCTCAGCGCTCGACCGCCGCCTTACCTCTTCGCCAACCCAGCCAGAACAGCATCACGCACACCGCCGCTGTAATGCCCGCCCACTTCGCCAGCGCGTAGGGCGCGGCGAAGGACCTGGGCGTGTAATCCGCGGCCAGGCTGATGGTGGCAGGACGACCAGGGTCGTAGCGGATGCGCTGGTGCGAACCCACCGGCATCTGCTCCATCCAGCGCTCAATCTGGGAGCGGATGGAGGAGGTATATCCCAGGTCGGCGCTGGACTCATGCACCTGCCCGCCGGCCGTGTAGCGAAAGGTAAAGCGGGCTCCGTAGGACGTGATCGGAGACCGCGATGTCCGGGTTGTGGTAGTGGTCCAGTCCGCCCTGACGACCACCGCATCTACCGCCGGCCAGGTGGTCAGAATTCTGTACTGATGCCAGGCCAGCAGTCCAGCCAGCAGCGCCAGAGGCAAAACAAATGCCAGAAACAATGCTGCGGCGAGGAGTTTTAGCGTCTGCCCTGGGCGGCGTGGGTGGTTCCAAGCCGCAGCCGCGGGAGCCGCCGCTTGCTGGGCGGAAGACTTCACTTGAACTCCACGTCAATCCAATGCGCCTGCTTGAGGCCCAGATTGGTAAAGGTGTGCGCGTGCCCGCCCTGCGACCAGGAGATATCTCCCGCTTTCTGGTTAAGGTCCAGTCCGCGGCCGGTTGGCCGCTGATCGCGAAGCTTGAGTTCGCTGACGGCCACCAGCAGGTGCGGCCACTGATCCTGGCGGATATCCACGTGCGCGCCGGGATTGAGCTGGAATTCGGAGACCCGCACCTGGGCGGTATCGTACAGGGTGTCTATGATGAGGCCGCTATCCAAGCTCAGACCGCGCTCGTGCCGCGCACTTGGCTCTGTTGTCGAAGCTGGGCGCAGAATTTCGATGGTCAGGTTCCGAAACGGCGTGTCGCCCACATTCTTGATCACGTGGGCAAAGGGTCCTTCCGCCAGTTCCGTCTGGCCGTCCACCAGCTTCGTCTTGACCGGAGCCTTGCCCTGAACATCGTTTTCAATCTCCGCCTGCCCCAGATTTACGAACAGGTAGCTGTTGCGGTGCAGGTGCAATTGGGTGGAAGCGTGCGGCGGCACCTCTACCCGAAACACGCGGGTGTACTGGTTCTGAAGCACCAGGTGGTGGCCGGGTTCTGAAGTGAGTTCCAAAGGTTTGCTTTGCGCCGCCAGGGCCGCACTCAAGCTGAACAAAACAGCGATTAATCCAAGTCTGCGCACCAGAGCATTCTATCAACCCGCATCAGCCAGCCGGGTATTAGCCCTTCACAGCTTCCACCCCAGCAGAATCGCCCCCAGCGCAATCAGCCCGCCGATGGCGCCGCCAATCCAGAAATTCTGCCAGAAGGTGTTGGTGGTGCGCATGATGCGCCGGTCGTTGGACAGCACCAGAATGGACAGGAGAATGGGCACAGTCAGCGCGCCGGCCAGAATTTGCGACCAGTACAGCGCTTTGACCGGATTGATGGGCGTGAAGTTCAGCACCACCGCGGCCAGCATGGAAAGAGAGATCAGCACATAGAAGCTCTTCGCGTCCCAGGGATGCTCGCTCAAACCGGAGCGCCAGCCCATGGCTTCGGCGATGCTGTAACACATGGAAGCCACCAGCACCGGCAGGGCCACCATGCCGGCGCCAATAATGCCGATGGAGAAAAGAATGGGGCCGAAGCCGCCCACTGCCGGGCTCAGTGCTTCCGCCGCCTGGGTGGTGGTCATGTCCACCGGATGCGTAAAGTGCAGCACCGCCGCCGCCGAGAGCATCACGCAATAAGCCAGCAGCGTACTCACCACGGTGCCGGCGCGTGATTGCGCCTCGTTAGAATCGTCATCTCCCATCACCGCCTGCTCGCGCCGGGAGCTGGTTTGCCACACGATCACATAAGGCGTGAGCAGGGAGCCGAAGATGCCGACGATGGCGTCCACGTACTCGGCGCCTCCCTCCACCCTGGGCACAAAGGTGCGCAGGGCGACCTGGGCCGGTGAAGGCGCGGCAAATATGGCCGAGATCACGTACACAAATAGCGGCAGAGACAACCACACCAGGGCGTCGGTAATGCGGCGGTAATCGCGGAAGATCAGGATGTACCAGATCGTGAAGGCGGTGGCTGCCACGAACAACATTCGGGTTTGGCCCAGAATGATGGAAAGGGCATCGGAAACCGCCATCAGGTCGGCGACGATCATGGCCAGGTTAATGGCCACAATCAGGAGGGCGCAGGCCAGGGCGATTTCGCGCCCGTAATTTTCCCGCAGAAGATGCACCAGCCCCATGCGCGTCTGGTAGCCCAGGCGGGCGGAGACCGCGAAAACGGCCAGCAGGATGGGCACGCAAAGCACCACCACCCAGAGCAGAGAAAAATGAAAGGCGGCGCCCACCACGGTTGCGGTCACGATCAGCGAAGGATCCACATTGGCGGCGCCGGTAACGATGCCCGGCCCCAGCCTGCGCAGCAGGGCATAGCGCCGCGGCTGCGGGCCGGGCGTGACGTGCTGGAGCGTCGCCGGGTCTTCTGCCTGCGGCCAGGGCACCACCTGGCCGCGGTTGGCCGCGGTTCCTTTACGGGATTTTCGGAAGCTCACGGTGGAGGTCGCTTTCGATTTTGCGCTCATGCAGCAGGCGGAGAGGACGCCAGTAGGTGATGGCGCCGAAAGCGGCAATCGCGGCCAGCAGCAGCCCCGTGCTCACCCACAACAGCACCTTGGAGGCCCCGCTCTGGGCAATCTTCATGATTGTGGCCGCGTTAGCCGGGGTAAACAGTAAGGCGATGGCCAGCACCATCATGCCTATACCGGCCAGCAAGCCAGTCATGTTCTTGGCCCAGCGCCCGCGCGATTCATATTCGGCAAACAGGGTAAAGGCGTAGATCACCAGGCCCAGAATGACCAGGAAATTCGCCACTACAGCGATGGTTTGCCGCGCGTCCATAGCTGTGTACTAGGACGCAGGTGAGAAGCAGCAGGTTGGTAAACCCAGGAGTCAGGGGTCAGTAGTCAGCGAGACCGCTTGACCCTCGATGACCCGCGTGGGGACAGCCGCCCTATCCTGCGTGGGGACAGCCGCCCCCGGCTGTCCGGGCGGGCGGAGCTCGCCTCAATGTCCGGGCTGCGCCCGGACGCACAGGCGAGGGCGCCTGTGCCCACACGGTTGTAACTGCTGCCGGGGCCAATTACTCTTCCGATCCCGGCGATGCGATAGACTCAGATCAATGGCCGACATCGGCAAAGTTCTGGTGTTTTTTGGCCTCCTGATCGCCTTTTTCGGGGTCATCCTGATCTTTGCCGGACGCATGCACCTGCCT
>DATGGJ010000393.1:0-2121 GCA_035308585.1 Terriglobales bacterium | reverse complement strand
CTGCGCGCCGCCGGCAACACGGTGGACGTCCAGAACTACATTGATAACACCGGGGTGCAGGTGGCGGACGTGGTGCTGGGCTTTACCGAGCTGGAGAAGAAGTCCAAGGCCGACCTAAAGGCGCTGATCGCCGCGCCCAAGCCGCGCTTTGACTATTACTGCTGGGACCTCTACGCCCGGGTCTCGCAGTGGTACGAGAAGGATAAGAAGAATCTGGAAGCGCGCGGCAAGGCGCTGCACGCCATCGAGCAGGGCGGCAACGAGCTGGCGGAGATGGCGGAGCTGATCTCCACCGCCATTATCACGCTGCACCTGGAAACCATGGAGCGGCTGGAGATCGAGTACGACTTCCTGCCCCGGGAAAGCGAAATCCTCCACCTGCATTTCTGGGAGGCGGCGTTCCAGAAACTGAAAGAGCACGGCGTGCTCTACCACGAGACCCAGGGCAAGAACGCCGGCTGCTGGGTGATGCTGCGGGCGAAGGCGGCGGCCGCGGGCACGGCTGAAACCACGGAAGAAGACCAGAAGGTGATTGTGCGCTCCAACGGCACGGTCGGCTACGTAGGCAAGGACATCGCCTACCATTTGTGGAAGTTCGGGCTGCTGGGGCGCGACTTCGGCTATCGCGAGTTCTATCGCTATCCCGATGGGCGCCAGTGCTGGGTTTCCACCGATCACGAGCACAACCAGCCCAACCATCCGCATTTTGGCGACGTGAGCGCCATCTACAACGTGATTGACGCCCGCCAGGCGGAGGCGCAGAACACGGTGGTGGAGGCGCTGCGCGGCATGGGTTACACGGAACAGGCCGACCACTACACCCATTTTTCCTACGAGATGGTGGCTCTGACCCCGCGCTGCGCCCAGGAGTTGGGTTACACGCTTTCCGAAGATGAGTGGGGCAAGGCTTACATTGAAGTTTCCGGGCGGCGCGGCTTCGGGGTAAAGGCTGACGACCTGATGGACGCGCTGATTACTTCGGCGCGCAAGGAGGTGGACGCGCGCCACGCCGAGTTGAGCGGGGAAGAGCGCCAGACCATCGCCAGGCAGATCGCCATGGGAGCGCTGCGCTACTTCATGCTGAAGTTCACCAAAAATTCCGTGATCGCCTTCGACTTCAAGGACGCGCTCAGCTTCGAGGGCGATACCGGGCCCTACGCCCAGTATGCCGTGGTGCGCGCCAGCAACATCTTCCGCAAGGCGGGCGTGGAGCCGGAGCAGGTGAAGCCGGCCGAGGTGGACTTTGAAAAGTACCTGCAGGGAGAGGCCGGCAACGAAATCTGGGAGCTGTGGCTGACCGCGGCCAAAACCTCGCAGGTGGTGGAGCAGTGCATCACCACCACCGAGCCGGCCTACGCCGCCAAGCATGCCTTCCAGCTGGCCCAGCTGTTCAACAATTTCTACCACCGGCACCGGATTATCGGCGAGCCCGATGAGGCGCGGCAGAAATTTCTGTTTGCCACCGCCGCCGTGGTGCGCCGCGAGTTGACCCGGGTACTGGCCATGATGGGCATCAGCGTCCCGCCGGTGATGTGATTTTCACGACAGCGGACACAACGTTTCAACACCTTCGCTGACCTTCGGCGACAATTCCTCCTTTCGAGCTAGGAACCACTCCTCAACAGTAAAGCGCGACAACGCGGCTAGCCCAACCGCAATCATCGAACAAATTAAAAACTCGACCAGAATAGCCCGTAGGCTGTCGCCGGGTACAAAGATCCGCCGATAAATCGTAAACACCAGAACGTGGATCAAATAGAGTCCATAACTGATATCACCGAAAAACTGGAGTACTCTCGGTCTTAAGAGCGACTCGTAGCGACTGGACCCGCCCAATAACGCGAACAACAGTGTGGCTGCGAAGACCAGGTCCCAGCCCATCCCTTGCGCCGTCATCACTGTCGCTGGCCAATGCATTCCCGGCGCTGCTATGGCGAGAGGATGAAGAACAGATTGACTCCACGATAGCCGCCCTGGGTGGCTACCCGCAACCACTTCTCAGTTCCAGTCGCCGATGCCGGTATGTACCACCAGAGCCCATGAAAAAATAGCACCGCCAGGCAAGCCACTCCCCGCATGCTGTTCAGTTCGTACATCATCGGCCGCAGGAGCGGTGTCTCG
>DATGGJ010000392.1:0-4267 GCA_035308585.1 Terriglobales bacterium | reverse complement strand
AGCCCCTCGACCCTGATTCCGCCCCTCCTTCGGGCACCGACGCGGAGCAGTTCCAGTGGTACTTGCAGCGCTCCCATCGTTCGGCCGCGGCTGAGTACATGCTGGGAAAGATGTGCTCCGATGGCTGTGGCACCACCTCCGATCCTCTGGCCGCTTACACCTGGCTCTTGCGGTCGGAACGGGGGGCCACCGAATTGATCGGCAAGTGCCGGGCTATCCGGGAATTGCTGGACAACAATCTCACCCCACAGCAACGCAAGCAGGCAGAAACTCGCGCCGCCCGTCCCTGGCCCCGCCAGCTTTCTACGCGCGGTTCCCGAGCACTGCCGGAACTGGAGCCAAGAGTGCGTCTGGCTCCGCTCAGCAAACAGAACTTCTGAGAGTGAGCGCCTGCTAAGGAAACCGGGGCAAAGTATTGCTAAAATGCCCTCTGGTGGGAGAAGAGGCCCGCCAGCCGACTTCTGGATTGCACGTCTGATGATCTGACCCAGCCACGTTCCGACACAAAACCAGGAGGTCTGATGTCACCCACTCCCGCCAACGGGAAAATCTGCTATGTGGAAATTCCCGCCACTGATATCGCACGCTCCGCCGATTTCTATAAAGCGGTCTTCGGCTGGAACATCCGCCAGCGCGGCGACGGCAACACCGCTTTTGACGACACAACCGGAGAGGTAAGCGGCGCTTGGGTGCTGCGGCGGCCGCCCGCCGCCAAGCCTGGCCTGCTGATTTACATCATGGTGGATAGCGTTGAGGCCGCGGTCAAGGCAGTGGTTGCACATGGCGGAACCATCGTGCAGCCCATTGGCGTGGACGCGCCCGAGATTACCGCAAGATTTGCCGACCCGGCCGGAAACGTCGTTGGCCTCTATCAGGAACCAGCCTGAGCTACTGCGCCACTTCGTTCCGGAACCGCGACCACATTTCCTCGAACGCCTGCTGGAAGGCGTGCACCTGTGCGGGGTCGGTGGTGAAATGTGCGTTGTTGTCCTGCTGTTTCAACCCCGAGGGCGACCAGTTGGCGCTCCCGTCGCGCAGCAGCTTGCCATCCATAACGTAGGCTTTCAGGTGCATCAGGTTGTGCTCGTTGGAATCTTTCACCCGCACCTGGATGTTGTGCTGGCGGTGGAACATGTCGCTGAGTGAGCGCTCGTGGTGCAGGTCGGCATTGCGCTGCTCCTGCTCGAACTGCGAACGGTCCCGGTAGATTCGCACTTGCACCCCGCGGTGCGCGGCCTCAATCACAGCCTGGGCCAGGTAGCGGTCGGTGAAGGCATACATGGCTATGTCCAGCGATTTCTGCGCCTGGGAGATCTGCTCGACATCAAGTTGCTCCAGATTCTCCGCCGGTGAAAAGTGGTCGCCGGCTACCGCCCCCGCCGCCGTTCCGCTCAGCGGCGCCCGCTCAAGCCCCGGTTGATACTGGTAAAGCGCCATTCCGGCCAGCGCCAGCACCGCTAGATAAAGGGATCGCCGCATCCGTCGCATCTCAACGCTCCAGGTGGTTGTAAGCGAAATCAGGGCAATGGGCAACATTCCAGGGGTACACACACCTCGCGTTACCCTTTAGCGGCTGAAATGTTCCCAACCCTCGGCCGGCAGGTCCCTTTGCTTGCCGCCCTCAACCAGCACGATCTTGCTCCCCCGCGTCACTTCGCCGATGCGGGTCACGGGTACGCCGGCTACCTGCGCGGGAAGCTTTTGCCGCGCGGCAAAAAGCAATTCATAGTCTTCGCCGCCGTGCAGCGCGAAAGGCAGGTTGGCCGCGCCCCCGGCCGTGGGCACTTGTTCGGCGTAAACCCGCGCTCCCACCCCGCTTTCCTCGCACAAATGCCGCAAATCGGTGGAAAGCCCATCGCTGATGTCAATCATGGCTGCTGCCAGCTTCCTTTCCCGCAACATGCGGCCGGTGGCAAGGCGCGGCACAGGAAAGAAGTAGGCGGGGTGGCGACTGGCTTGAACCTTCTTACGCGAACCCCTTAGCAGCCGCTCCAGCACCAGCGCCGCGCCGCCCAGTTCCCCGGTCACATACAAGGAATCGCCGGGACGCGCGCCCGAGCGCAGCACTGCCGTTCCCCTGGGCGCCGAGCCCAGTACCACGATGTCGGCCAGCACACCCCCCGGTGACTGCGCCGTATCACCTCCCGCCAGCGGCAGGGAAAACTTCTTTGCCAGAGCCAGAAAGCCGCGCATAAAGGAGTCCACCCACCGCTGTGGCAGTTTTTCCGGTAAGGCCAAGGAAAGAAATGCCGCCAAAGGAATGCCTCCCATGGCGGCAATGTCGCTTAGACCGCGTGCCAGGCAGCGGTGCCCCACCGATTCCGCCGGGTGCCATTGGCGCCGGAAATGCACCCCCTCCAGGCTGAAATCAGTGGTGACCAGGGCCTCCTGTCCAGCGGGCAACCGAAGCACGGCGCAATCGTCCCCTATTCCTCTCAGCAGGCCGGCAACCCGGGAGCGAGCGCCTGTCCTCTGAATAGTGTCCTCTCCCCTGGGCCCGATGGTTGGACCCCGAGCCTGCGCTTGGCGCAGGATTCGCGCGATTAGGGCTTTCTCAGGTAGCGGCACGCCTCATAAATATAGCAAGCCGCCAGAAGGTAACCTGCGGATAGCCCAGAAGTACAAGGACTTACACGCCGCTAAATTGGTCACTGCAGTAATGGAACTAAGGGGTTTACCTCGTTGACAGGGGGGAATCTACTTTGTTACGGTGACTCAGCTGTTTCCCCTTGGCTGCGGTCTGAAAGGCCAAAGTTTTGTTGGGAATAGCTGGCCTTCGCCGCAAACATTTGAACTGACGGGCCTTAGCCGGTTCAGCTGGATTCGAGCGGTTGCGTCATCGATCCTCTCCCCCTTTGAAGAGGAGGCGTGACCGGGATCCGGGAGGGGCCGTAGAACCAACGGCGGCTCGTTTTGAGCAGTTAAGTCCGGTGTCGTAGATGCCTCATCAGCGCATATAGGAGAACTATTGCGTAAGCGTTTCTACATACTCTTTGTCGCCCGGGATGCCGAGGGGCAGCTGCACAAAATCCAAATCCCGGTTTATTACCTCTACGTCCTGGTGATTGGGGCCGCCATTGGTCTGCTCAGCGTGACCGGCATCGTTGGCTCCTATGGCCGCATGCTGGCCAAGGTTTCCCGCTTCAACCAACTGCGTGATGAGACCGAAGCGCTTAAAGCCCGCTACTCCAAGCTGGAGCAGGCGGAACACGAAAAAGACCTGCAGGTCGCATCTCTAGGCTCGCTGGCCAGTGAAGTCTCCGCCCTCTACGGACTGAAACCAGATCCCATTCTTACCAGCAACTCCGCCGGCAATTTTGCCCAGGAGCAAGTGGGCGTTTCCCTGGACCAGCTTCACGCCCTGCGCAGTTCCGCGCAGAGCGGCGCCACCATGATTGCCATCGGCATGAATATCAGTCACCCGGTGAGCATGAACGACTGGATCCGCGCTTCCGCGGCTCCCGCTTTGTGGCCGGTTATGGGGAGAATCACCAGCTCCTTTGGGGAACGCATAGACCCCTTTAACGGAGAAGGCGCTTTCCATCGCGGCGTGGATATCTCCTGCGACTATGGTGAGCCGGTCATTGCCCCCGCCGATGGAGAAGTCGCCTTCGCCGACTTCATGAACGGATACGGCCGCGCCATCATCCTGGAGCACGGACACGGGTTGAGCACGCTCTACGGCCACCTCTCCAGCTTTGCCGTGGTCGCCGGCCAGCAGATTCACCGCGGCGACGTCATCGGCTACATCGGCGACAGCGGCCGCAGCACCGGTCCGCACCTGCACTATGAAGTTCGCATCAACGACGTTCCTGTGAACCCTTACAAGTATCTGCGCGTCACCGTGGCTCGCGACTTCGGCATCGAGCACGGCTCGTAAGAACCAGTTGCCAGTGGGCAGTTGTCAGTCCTCAGGAACGGCCTCATTCTCGCCTACCAGCAAGGTTCCCATTAAAACCGCAGGGGAGAACGCAGAGCCATTCAAGACCATGCTTTGCAAAATCTCCGGTGAGTTTCCAGAAATTGAGTTTTTGATTGCCCAATGACCTCGGCGTCTTCCGCGTCCCAGGCGCTTTTGCGTTAGTGCGCTCGGTGCCGGCGCTTTTTCGTTGACGGAGCGGGTGACGCTGGCGGGTTTTCCGGCTCGGGCACCATGACTTCCGGCGGCGGCTCGGTAAAGACTTTCTTGATGAAATCCAGCGGCACGGTGGCGGTAAGGGTCACTCGGGTTTTGTCCTGCTCGACCTTCAGGCTGTCAAAAAATGTC
>DATGGJ010000391.1:0-8697 GCA_035308585.1 Terriglobales bacterium | reverse complement strand
CTTTGAGCAGGGTGGATTTGCCGGTGCCGTTGGCCCCCACCAGGCCCACGCGGTCGCGGGGCGTGATCAGCCAATCGAGCTCTTCAAACAGTATTTTGCCGCCGAAGCGTTTGCCGGCGGAGGATAGCTGAATCATGGGTTACGTCTATTGTCGCAAAGCGGACTGGTTTTCGGGAAGCATTCGGGACCTTGCAAACTGATAGTTGGACCTTCGGGCTGGCTGCGCAACTCCATGTTGAGGAAGGAGGAGTGATGAATCGTCCTGAAAGCAACATCCAGACGATGCTTGCAGTCTTTGAAGCGGTAGAAAGCCGGGACCAGGCGCGCATGCTCGAGTTGTGTGCTCCAGACGTGGAATTTCACTGGCCAGCGTCCCTTCCTTATGGCGGGGAAGTTGGCGGCCTGGCCAGCAGAGGTCCGAGTTGGGGCGAAACCTGGGTTCCTCTGCAGCCCACGGAAGCCGAACGGCGCTTGGATCCGCGGGTGGTGGCAGCCAGCGACAACGAGGTGGTGGTGCACTGGACGCAACGGGGACTCAGTCCCTCGGGAGAGCGATTCCAAGGAGAAGTGTTAGGTCTTTATCGGATGCGGGACGAGAAACTCGCTCGCGCCCAGATGTTTTATTTCGATACCGCAGCAGTCGCTCAGTTCCTGGCGAGAGCGGCAGGAGGCAGGACCGTAAAGGGGGAGAGGAAAGGTAAATAAGGCGCAGCGTACGCGCTGGCGGTCAGATGTCGGTGCGCTGTTCGGGATGGCGCTGCAGGTACCAGCAGGGGGCCGTGCCGAAGTGTGGGAACAGGGAGTTGACGCAAGTCTGCTGCCGGGGCGCCTGGAAAAGAAATTCGGTTTTGCCGCTTTTGAGGCGAACCGCATAATACGGCCGCACCGTGACCGCGCCAAAGGGGTCCTTCTGCGCCGCGATGCGATAGCGGAGCACAGCATAATCGCCGGCGAAGGCGAGGGCCGCCAGTCCGGCCAGGAGAAGAACACCCCAGCCAAGAGCGCGCCGGATCCGTTGGCCATGACGGGCGAGAAAACGGCTCGGGGGAGGGCCGGACAAACGCTCGCCCATGCGGTCCAGGTCGAGCATATCCGCGATTTTCTGGTAGTATCCGCGCACCGAAACATTCCAGACAACGGCAGGCTCTTGGGCCATTGTAGCCGCGGACAGAGGGGCGCCAGCGCGATTCAGCCAGCTGACGTCGCTGCCTGGTGCGGCGGCGCATTTACAAAGATTTACAAGTCTTTACCTGCGGTTTGCTGATTTCATGGTTGAATTGCATGCGACTCGCAGCCGAGGTCACAACAGGCGTCTGGTTCCGGCTGCGAAGCGCGCTTCGCGAACGGCCGGCCTGCTCATGCTCCTTTCCCGTCCTCAACCGGCCGCTTCGCGAGGCGAATACTCCCCCCACAGCGCCTCCGCAGCTGGGCATGCCATCCGCCGCGGCTCGCATCACACTCCGGCGTGATAGCGGTCATTGGAAGAGCTTTGGGCCACGGCGGATCATGGAGTCAGGAAGCGGCCGCTCACAAAAATCAGCAAGCGGCACCCGTCGAGGGGAGCCCGGCCGCCGGAGGCCCGCCATGATCTTGCTCCTGATCGCCATTGGACTCGCCATCGTCTGGGTGTCTCTGTGCGGGCTGATAGCGGAGTTCGCGGACAAAAGAGGCCACAGCGCTGGGCTCTGGTACCTGTTCTCCCTGGTGTTCACTCCGCTGCTCGGATTTTTCCTTGTCGCCATGCTGCCCTCGGCCGCTGACCTGATTCCCGCCGGACACAGACGTTGCCCCACCTGTTCCGGCATAGTGAAGACAGAAGCCGCGCTCTGCCCCTGTTGCCACGCCGATTTGTCGGGGAAGGCCAGAACGGAAGAGCTGGCGGCATAGCGCCGCCAGCCGGGAAAGAGCCTGCACTTGAATAACGTTCCTACCAGAGCGCGACCTGGGTCTTGTCGGTCCACAGGTACCACGGGTCCCCATTCAGGTCGGTATCCTGCTCGAACTGGATGAGGAACTCCTTGTTGTAGGGAACCGGTCCGGCCGCCACCCACTTGTCCACCCTGTACTCCGTGCCGTCCACTTTCAGAGCGGCGTAGTGGAGATATTTGGTATTGCTATCAATGGTGAAGTACCAGGTCACCTTATGCCAGGTGTTGGGGCCCCACTTCTGGCAAGGAATGGCGGTGTGCTGCCAATAGCGCCCGGTGTTGCTCCAGATATCCCAGGTGCCATGGCCGTAGTTGCACTGGGTGCCGAACAGGTATTTGAAGTTGCCGATCAGCATGCGGGCGTCAAACTCAATGGCCTGCACCACATAAGCGCCGTTGCCCTGCCTGGTTCTGGGAGCGTTCCACAGGAAATTCGTGGAGTACTCGATATGGCGGGCCCAAGTCTGGTCGCCGAATTTCTTCACAAACAGGTTGTCGGCCCAGGCGCCGTAGCTCCCCCTGATGTAACTTTCCATGCTCTTTCCGTCCAGGGAGGGGCTGCCCACCCATTGCCTGAACCAGTAGGAAGAAGCCGTGCCTGATTGGGCGCAGGCCGAGCACGCAATCCATCCCGACATCTGGTCGACATTATTGAAGTATTTGGCATTGGAGGGGGGAGCGGGAATCAACCCGCTGCTGCTGGTGCTGCTGGTGCTGCTGATACTGCTGGTGGTGTAGTTTCCGGCGGTGACCGTTAAATAAGCAGCGCCGCTCGCCCCGGAAGTGTCCCAGGCCTTAACCACCAGATGATGAGTCCCCGAACCCATGCTTACCGCTCTGGAGAGGCTTCTGGAGGAAGTGTTTTCTCGAAACACCAGGTTGGAATCCACGTAAATGGTCCAGCCGGTGATGCCGTAGTTGGAGCTGGCGGTGCCGGAAATGGTGATCGGCGACGAAGATCCTGTGGCGTGAGCGTACACCGTCACCGATGCCAGGCTGGATGAAGCCGTAAACAATAAGCATGCCGTCAGTATTAATGCGGTTTTCACAAGGCAATCCTTTTTTTAAGGAAATTTATGAAGCGGCTTACAGCAGGCTCGGCCAAAGCCCGCAGTAATTCAGGCAAAGCAGATCAGCAGGTGGAGTGACCATAACAGGGCAGAGTAGCGGCTCCAATCGGCCAAATAGCTCAATTTTGCAGATAGTAAAGAGAGCGTTTTAAGGCACATCTACTAAGGTCTTTGCCCGTCAGCGGGAGGGAAAGGGGAAAACGATGGCAGGCTGAGGTTTAGCACGCATGGCGCAAGGCGTGGCGGGTTGAGTTGCGAGAGGGTTGCTGCCGCGGCCAGCTTCCGCTGCAACCCAGCTAATTCAAATCGGCCAGCATGCTGGTGGCATATCCGCCGGTGTTGTCCAGCGCCACCACAGTTCGAACCTGTCCCTTACCCAGGCTCAGGACGCCGCTGTCAATCAGAACCGCCTTCTGGCCGGGCGCGGTAAAGAGAACCTCGTAGTTTCCCGCCACCAGGTCCTGATAGGTGGAGGCCGATTTAAAGGCCAGGTTGGTGAAGGTCGGGCTCGCGGTCTGAATGTTCGTGCCCGGCGAGACCACGTAGACGTCGAGATTGCCTACGTCCGGCGAAGCGTTGACCACGCGGAGCCGCATCTGGCCGGAAGTGGGGGCGGTATTGTCGTCGGTGAGAAAAATGGGGGTAAGCGCGGGCGAGGCGAACGCCGATTCGGCAGCGATAAAGGTGTAGAAGGTGCCAGACTGGAACACCACTGGCTGGTTGATCAGGGTGGCGGTGGTTCCCGCGGGCTCAACGTGCACGGTATAACCGCCCGGCACCTCGGAGGCGTAAGTGCTGGCGTTGGGATAGGCCAGATCGGCAGCCAGGGTGGTGGTGGTCAGCAGAAAAGTCAGGCTAGGCTGCTCCACGGAGGCGTTCATCACGCGAAATCGAGCGTTGGCGGCGATGCTGGCTGCGGATTTGCAACCGGCGGCGCCGGCCAGAGTCAACAGTACTGCCAGGAATCCCAGGAATTGAGATGGCTTCACGAGTCCGTTTCCTTGCGCAATTAAGATACACGCATGTTACGGCAGTATAGCGAGGCGCACAAAATCGCAGGCAGAGTCAGCTTTATAAACCCCAAGCCGGCGGGAAAAGTTGCCCCGGGTTGCTGGCCCGGGCTCTCCCATTCCGGGAAACAGAGGCTGTTCAGGAGGTCAACCGGCCCCGCAAAAGCGCCGTTCCAGGCACAATTTATGGAGGGAAAACCGCCCCGGAGGCGGTATATACTAAACCGCCAAGAGGCCAGCAGCGGCGGTTTTGCGCGCACCCGGCTGCCATGGAAAAAGCCCCTAACCCTTCGTCGCCAGCCGATAGCCCTACCCTGGTGCCGGAAAGCGGCGCCCCCGCTCCCCGGCCCGATACGGCGGCGCGAACGCTAACCCCCCCTCCCTCCTCCTCCGATAGCCCCACCCTGGTGCCGGAAAGCAGCAGCGCGGATTCTCCCACGCTGGTTCCGGAGTCCTCGAGTGCTGCGGGACAGACGGCGGCGGGAGTGTCCATGGCGCCGGATGCGTGGGGCGCCGGCGGGCCGCAACCGGGCACTGTCCTGGGCAACCGCTACGAAATCCTGCACGCCCTGGGCGAAGGCGGCATGGGCACGGTTTATAAGGCGCGCGACCGGGAACTGGACCGACTGGTGGCGCTCAAGGTCATCCGCCCCGACCTGGCACGCAATCCCGCCATTATCCAGCGCTTCAAGCAGGAACTGATCCTGGCCCGGCAGGTCACCCACCGCAACGTGGTCCGCATTTTCGATCTGGGCGAGGCGGACGGCATCAAGTTCATCACCATGGAGTTCATTGAGGGCAAGGACCTGCGCTCCCTGCTGCTGGAGCACACCAAGTTCTCGCCCGAAGAAGCGGCGGAAATCATTCGGCAGGTTTGCCTGGCGCTGGACACCGCTCATAGCGAAGGAGTTATTCACCGCGATCTGAAGCCGCAGAACATCATGCGCGACGCCAGCGGGCGAATCGTGGTGATGGATTTCGGCTTGGCCCGCTCGCTGGAAAGTGACGGCATGACCCAAACCGGGGCCCTGATCGGCACCATGGAGTACATGTCGCCGGAGCAGGGACTGGGGCAGGAACTGGACCAGCGCTCGGACCTGTTCACGCTGGGCCTGATTTTCTATGAATTGCTGAGCGGGCAGGTACCCTATAAGGCGGACAGCGCCCTGGCCAGCCTGCTGAAGCGCACGCAGGAGCGGGCGGCGCCGGTTTCCAGCCTGGATAACAAGGTCCCGGGCGTCCTCAGCAACATCGTCTCTAAATGCCTGGAGCGCGACCCCAAGCTGCGCTACAGCAGCGCCAAAGAACTGCTCAGCGATCTGGATGCCTGGCAGGGAAAGAGCGCCGCCGCTTCCATCCGCCTGCCTGCGGTGCAGCCCTGGGGACAGGACATTCCCTGGGTGGGGATCAGCGTGGCCGCGGTGGTGCTGATTCTGGCGGTGACCGCCTTCCTGCTGCGCGGAAAACTGTTCGGACCCAGCGCCAAGGGTCCGACAGGGCCGGTTGCTTCCCTGGCCATTTTGCCGTTCCGCAATGCGTCAGGAGACACCTCGCTGGATTGGCTCGGCAATGATGTTGCTGAAATGCTACGGACTGACATGGGACACTCCGGCTCATTGCAGATTGTGCCTTCCGGCAGGGTAAGCCAGATTTTGCATGATCTGCGAATTGAACCTGACGCAGCACTCGATCCCGATACATTACGCCGGGTTGCAGAATTCACCAGCGCCGACCGTCTGCTCTGGGGGCAATTCATCAAGATGGGAGGTCAGATCCGCATCGACGCCACTCTGGAAGACGTAAAGACACACCATACTTCTTCTTTACAGGTGACGTCGCCCACCGACAAGGAACTGCCCAACGCGCTCCAACAGTTGGCCGAATCCGTTCAAAAAGGCCTGCAGCTGACGCCACAAGCCATTAGAGACCTGAAAGCTAAGTTGCTCAAGCCGTCCTCCCAGTCAGTGCAAGCACTGCGCTACTACACCGAAGGCATGCAGTTGAGCCGCGAGGGTAGAAACCTGGACGCGGTGAAGCAGTTTGAGGCTGCCGTTAAGGAAGACCCCAATTTCGCTTTAGGGTATTCAAAACTGGCGGTCACATATGCCGCGCTCGATTATGGCGACAAGGCCCAGCAGTCTTCACAAAAAGCCCTGGACCTCAGCGACAAACTTTCTCCTCAGGAAAAGCTGCTGATCCAGGCGCAGGATGCGTGGGTGACAAGGGATTATGCCAAGGCGATCTCATCCTACGAAAACCTGGATAAGATTTTGCCTGACGATTTCGACATTCAATATTCTCTGGCGAGAGCTTGTGAGGAATCCAGCGCCTTTGATAAAGGACGCGCTTACTACGATAAGCTGCTCGCCCGCGACCCGAAGAATGTCGAAATCCTTTACCGAATCGGGTGGCTCGAGGTGCAGCGCAACAATGCCCAAGGCTCTCTGGACTACCTGAATCGCGCCCTAACAGGCGCGGTGCAAGCCGGTAACGAAGAAGAGAAGGCTGCGATTCTGGACGCAACCGGCTACGCCTACCAGTCGTTGAGCAAGCTGGAAGACGCGTTGCGGAACTACCAACAGGCACTCGACATTGAGCGCCGCCTTGACGAAAAGGGTATTGTCGCTGAGACTCTCGACCACATGTCGCAAGCGCAAGACCTTGCGGGCAAGTATGATGACGCGGTGAAAAGGCTTACCGAAGCGCTTCAGCTGCGTCGTGAGATCGGAGACAAGTTGGGTACGGCCCAGACGCTGCTGAACCTCGGGGGGCACTACGAGACCCATGGCCAATATGATGAGGCCTTAAAGTTTTCCAAAGAAGCTCTCCCCCTCTTCCGCGAAATGAGCCAACCGCAGGATGAAGCCGGCTGTTTGAACAATATCGGCATGATCTACCTGGATAAGGCGGATTACGAAAACGCAATGAGCTATTTCCAGCAATCTTTGTCATTGCGTGAGAAACTCGGCGCTCCCGGCTTCATTGGCGATACCCTTTATAACGTCGGCGAAACCTATACCCGCACTGGACAATACAGCCAGGCGCAGGACAGTTTCTTGAAGGCCCTGGATTCGTATCGCAAAGCGGGCGACAAAGACGATACCGCGTTCCCGTCGTGGGGGTTGGGAAGAGTCTTCCAATATCAGGGCCGCTATGGCGCGGCTGTCGCCGCCGGCGCCGAAGCGCTCAAAACCTGGGTCGCAACCGGGCAACGCGGGAATTTTCTTGCGCAAATGCAGGCCAGCTACGGCAATGCTTTAACTCTTATCGGCAGGGAAAGTGAGGCCCAGAAGAACCTGGATGAAGCTCTCCGCCTGGCCCGCGAACTGAAAAACGATCCAGCCATTGCGCAAATACTGAATTTTCAAGGCGACCGCCTGTTCTACCAGGGCGATTTCAAAGGCGCGAGGACACTATACCAGCAGGCTTCAGGGGTAGCGGCGCACACCGCCGATCGCGGCCAGATTCTTGTTTCCAAATTCAATCTCGCAAAGGTGAACGTGGTGGAAGGCCGCTCGCGCGAAAGCATCGCCGCGCTGCAAACGTTGGCCGAGCAAGCCGACCAATCAGGTTTGAAATACATTTCCGTCGAGGCTTCGCTGTATCTGGCGCAAGCGTTGATCAATGCTAAAGATTATGCTCACGCAAAGCGCGAACTCGACAGCAGCTTGCGCGCCAGCGAGAAATTGGGCCTGCAGGCTTCCACGGCCAAAAGCCACTTCCTGATGGGCGAGACGCTTCGGCTCAGCGGCAATCAGGCAGATGCGGCGCTCCAGTACGCCGAAGCCCATCGCATCCTGGACGTCATTCACAAGGAAGCGCACACCGATGATGTGATGAAGCGCGGCGACCTCGCCGCCATCTACGCGAATTCGGCCAAGTGGGGAATGCCCAAGAGCTGAGCCGCGCAGGACTTCCGTTAAGAAAAAATGGGAGCCAGGCTGATCAGGCCTGGCTCTCATTGCTGGAGCTTTCTATTCTACGGGCAAGAGTTCTTCACATAGAAAGGCAGGGTGCAGGACGGCGTCCCCTTCAACCCGGGCGGGTTCGTTTTCGTATCCCAACTGCCGCTGCTGTCATCGTAGGTGCAGATTTGGTATACGACGCCTGCGGCGGTGGACTGAGGTTTCCAGTTGTATGTCCACATATTGCTCTTGAGGGTGTAGGTGGTTGCGCCGTTACTCGACGGCAACTGCGTCGTTTCACAACCCCCTGGGGCGAGGCTCGGAGCACTGCTGCTCCGCTTATTCGCGTTTGCCTGGCTAGGCGCGCCGCCGGTATTCGCGGTGCCGTCACACAGTCCGCCGCTCGCAGGCGGAAAAGCGCTTGGAATCGGCGGCCGACCGAACTCCATGATCTGCAGGGTCGGGCCCCACGGGGTGGCGGACGTGACGCCATAACTTCCCAGCGCATTGCCTCCAAGGTTGGTGCAACTGAATTTGATGGGAATGGTGCCCGGATTGGCGTAACAATTTTTGCTCGGGCTGATAACTGGACTGTTGTAGGTGCAGCTATAGTTGTTTTCCGGCTGCCCGTTTGCGCTCTTCAGCCGGCTTCCGTGGGACGTGCTGGGCGACCTGTAGATCGGAGAGTCCAGTCCAACCAGGGTCGTAACGTCAAAATTAGAATCTAATGTGACGTCGTTGCTGAACGACTGGAAGTTCGTCGGGAAATCAAAGTTTCCGACTA
>DATGGJ010000390.1:0-1767 GCA_035308585.1 Terriglobales bacterium | reverse complement strand
CCTTGCGTTGCCTTCCCTTCCCGCGTGGAGGATAATTTAGTCTCACGACAACCGGCTCAGCGGTCGGTCGTAAAGCGCTCCGCTGTGAACCTGCCCAACTACATCACGCTGACCCGCATCTTCAGTGTCCCGGTGCTCATCTGGGTTTTGTCCAGCAGTCGCTTCAGCAGCGCTCATGGCGAGAAGGAACTGCTGGCTTCAGCATTATTCATCGCCGCCTCGCTCACTGATATGGCTGACGGCTATCTGGCCCGTCATCGCGATTAGATCACCACCCTGGGCATGCTGCTCGATCCTCTGGCTGACAAACTGCTCGTCGCTGCTGCCTTCGTCACCCTGGTGCAGTTCAATCCCCGCGTCGTGCCCGCCTGGATGGCGGTAGTCATTATCGGGCGTGAGTTCCTGGTCAGCGGCCTGCGTTCCATCGCCGCCACCGAAGGCTTCACCATCGCCGCCAGTGATCTGGGCAAGTTCAAGATGGTGGTGCAGATCGTAGCCGTCGTGGCCGCCATCCTCGACCACCATTGGACGGAATGGCCTCTCTATGTCGGCGGCTGGGTCCTGCCTATCCACGTGATTGCCTTCGTGGCCATCTGGTTCATGGTGGCGTTGTCCCTGGTTTCCGCCATTGATTACTTTGCCGCGTTCTGGTCCAAGATTGACCGCCATGTGGTCAAGAGGAGACGGCGCGCGTTCGTGCTCAGCCGCCGCCGCAAGCGCGATGTCCCCGCTACCCAATAGCTCGTCAGGCGAGAGCCCTCCGGCGCCCCAGCCATCGGCCTCCTCCGCCCTGGGCGAGTATTCTCCGGAAGAACGCGAGCTGCTTCTCCGCCTGGCTCATCAGGCCATTGATACCGCCCTGGAGGAGCGCGAACTGCCTCTCCCCGTCATCTCCGAACATCTGCAACAGCACCGCGGCGGTTTTACCACCCTTCACCTGGAGGGCGAGGTCCGCGGCTGTGTCGGCTACGTCTTTCCTGTATCCCCGCTCTTTCAGACGGTGATTGAAACCGCGCGCGCCGCTGCTTTCCAGGACATGCGCTTTCTTCCGGTCACCCGCGAAGAGGCCGCGCGGCTGCAGATTTCCATCAGCATTCTTTCCCCGCTCTTTCCCATCAAAGCCGGGGAAGTCGAACTGGGCAAACACGGGTTGCTCGTCACCCAGGGAAACCGTCGCGGCCTGCTGCTGCCCCAAGTGCCCGCCGAGCACGGCTGGGACCTCAAGACCTTCCTGGAGCAGACCTGCCGCAAGGCCGGGCTGCCCCCTGATGCCTGGCAGCGCGAGGCCACGCTGGAAGCCTTCACCGCCGAAATCTTCGGCGAAGGCGTGCTCTAGTCTGCCGGCCTCCCGCGCACACAAAAAAGCGCGGGCCGCAGCCCGCGCCTGTACAAACCACATCTTGCTATTTCACGTTGATGGATTGCACCGCTGGTTCTGCGTTCGCCGCCTGCGCCGACGCAGTCGGCGCCTCCAGTTCCACGGTGTCGCCCACGTGCACGTCTTCCAGTGAGAAAGTGATCATTCCCGTGGCGCTGGTAGGCGTGGTGCTGAGCACGATCAGTTCACCCAGCGAGCGCTGGGGCATGTCTTTCACCTCGATGGTCGGACCCTTTTTTCTCCATTCGTACGCGTGATGCTCCAGGCTAGGGGGATCTTTCTGTGTGTCCTCCATCACCGTGGCGCGGAAGGAGAGCGAATCCACCGGATCCTTCATCTCATCTTCGTAGGTGCGCACCACCCGGAAGTAATCCCCAACCTTTACTCCC
>DATGGJ010000389.1:0-3624 GCA_035308585.1 Terriglobales bacterium | reverse complement strand
AGGGCCGTCCCCACCAAAGCACCCAGAGGTCTCTTGCTCGTAGCTATCACTTGGTTTCGCTTTGGAACGCTTTGTGCAGCTTTTTTGCCAGCTTCTCGATTTCTTCGCTCTTCTTCAGGTCGTCTGCACCCACGGTTCCCGGCGGAGAGTCATCAAGATCGTCTTTAATCTCGCCAATCAGTTTGAGAAGTCTGGCGGCATCCAGCTTGAGCAGTCCCTTCTCCTTGTCCGCCTCCTGCAGTTGCTTGTCCTCCACGCTTTCGCCAGGCTTGGGCGGGAGCTTGTGAAATTTCAGGTCCGACGCCACCGGCGCCCAGGGGGCGGTTTGCGCCTCCGTATTGGTTGAAACTCCCGAACGCGGGGATGAGTTGGTACGCTGGGGCCAGGCCAGTGTGGGCAGAAGAACCAGGCACCACACCGCAGCGGCACAAGTGGTTGGAAAACGCATGGCAACCCTCCGCAAGCAGAAGTAGTGCAGAAAAGTTGTTGGGCCGATTAGAACGTTACCCCAAACAACACCGGAGGGTTGGAGTACCAGATTCGGTCAAAAGTGCGTGGGTTATGCTGTGCCCCGGCGCTTCAAATGTCAACGAAAAAGAGGGCACCGGCACCCGCCTACAAAATGCTCTGCAAAGTTGTGCACACCTGAAAGCGGCGGGCCTCACGGAGGCGTGGGCGAGGGCGCCCGTGCCCACAATTTCGCGGGCGAGGGCGCCCGCGCCACAAAGAAGGGCCAGGGGTCTATGCCCTTCGTAACCATGCTCAATCGAGCTTCGTTACCATCGGCTTCTATCGCCCACCCGCGGGTTTGACCGCGCTCTTGCGCCTCTCTTATATTCGAAGTAGCGCTGCGCGAGGTTATGTGAGCCCGACCGAGACAAAGGATAACTGCAAACGCGAACTGCAGGTAGAAGTGCCTGCGGAGGTGGTCAGCAAGGAAACCGAGTCGCTGATCCAGCGCTATCAGAAGCTGGCGCGCCTGCCGGGATTCCGCCGCGGGCATGTGCCCAGCAACCTTATCCGGCAGCGTTTTGCCGAGGACATTAAGACCGACATTGTGGAGAACCTGGTGCCCCGCTACTTCCGCCAGGAAGCCGAAAAGCAGGGCCTACACCCGGTCTCGCAGCCGCGCATCACCGACCTGCACATCCATGAGGGCGAACCGCTGCGCTTCAAGGCCAGCTTCGAAGTGCTGCCCGAAATCGAGGTCACAGACTACAAGGAATTGCGGGTGGATAAGCCCGACACTAGCGTCTCCGACCAGGAAGTAGAGGACGCGCTCAAGAACCTGCGTGAGCAGCACGCCAGCTACTCCCCGGTAGAGGGGAGGGCGCTGGCCGACGGGGACTTCGCCCAGGTGTCTTTCAACGGCGTGCCCAAGGAGCCGGGTTCCAAACCAGTGAATGTGGACGAGGTACTGGTGGAGATTGGCGGCGCCAACACCATGGCGGAATTCACGGAGAACCTGCGCGGGCTGCCGGCGGGCGAAGAGCGCACGTTTGACGTTACCTACCCGAAGGAATTTTCGGAAGAGCGCCTGGCGGGTAAGACTTTCACCTACACGGTGAAAGTTCACGGCATCAAGCAGAAGCATTTGCCCGAGGTCAATGACGAGTTTGCCAAGCAGGTGGGAGAATTCGCCAGCCTGGAAGAGTTGACCAAGCGCGTACGCGAGCACCTGGAAGAGGACAAGCGGCGCAGCGCCGAACGCGAGGGCAAGGAGAAGCTGCTGGACCAACTGGTGCAGCGGCACGAGTTCGAAGTTCCGGAAGCCATGGTGGAGCGGCAGGTGGATGTGCGGCTGGACCGCGGCCTGCGCGCCCTGGTGGCGCAAGGCATGCGGCCGGAGGAAGTGAAGAAGATGGATTTCGCCCGCCTGCGAGCGGGACAGCGCCAAACCGCGCTGCAGGAGGTGAAGGCCTCGTTGTTGCTGGAGAAAATCGCCGACCGGGAGAACATCCAGGTGGAGGAGCAGGAGGTGGAGAAAGAGGTGGAAGCCATCGCCCGCCAGGCCAAGCAGCCGGTGGAATCAGTGCGCGCTCGATTGACACGTGATGGCGCCCTCGATAGAATCCGAAATAGACTCCGCAGCGAAAAGACCCTCGATTTTCTCTATAATCAGTCTGCCTGAAAGGCAGGCTTTTTTCGATTCTCCCCCAAACTCAACCAGGCGTGGTTGGGAGGAGTGTGGCAGGTGAATGTGAAAGACCCACAGATGATGCTAGTACCAATGGTGATTGAACAAACGGGACGTGGCGAACGGGCTTACGACATCTATTCCCGGCTGCTGCGAGACAATATCATCTTTATAGGCACGCCCATTGACGACAATGTGGCGAACCTGGTGATCGCCCAGATGCTGTTTTTGGCGCAGGAAGATCCGGAGAAGGACGTGCAGTTGTACATCAACTCGCCGGGGGGCTCGATTACGGCTGGCATGGCCATTTACGACACCATGCAGTACATCAAAAACGACGTGATGACGCTGTGCGTAGGCCAGGCAGCCAGCATGGCGGCGCTGCTGCTTTCGGCGGGGACCGCCAAGAAGCGGATGGCGCTGCCCAACTCGCGCATCCTGATCCACCAGCCCTCGATGGGGGGTCTGTCGGGGCAGGCCACGGACATTGACATTCATGCGCGCGAGATTCTGCGCATGCGCGAGATTACCAACCAGTTACTGGCCAAGCACAGCGGGCAAAAGCTGGATAAAGTGGAGAAAGACGTGGAGCGCGATTTCATCATGAACGCGCAACAGGCGAAAGAATACGGAATCATAGACGATATCATCTACAACACCAGATAGCGGTAATATCGCCTATCCGCGAGCCGCGCCCGGCAAGGGCGGCCGCTGGAGCTTGAAACGCATAGCCGGACTGGCGCAGTTGTGACCGGCGAGTGCGGGGAGGAACCAAGTAGTGAAAACCAGATCGGGTTCGGACGAAATTTTGCGCTGTTCATTCTGCCACAAGTCCCAGGACGCGGTCGCCAAACTGATTTCCTCCCCCAGCGACTACCCGCGCGCCTACATCTGCGATGAGTGCGTGGCGGTATGCAATTCCATCCTGGAAGACGACCGCGCTGAGACCCATGCCACGGCCGCCGCTCCCAACCACCTGCCCAAGCCGCAAGAGGTGAAGACATTCCTGGACCAGTACGTGATCGGGCAGGAGACCACCAAGAAGAAACTGGCGGTGGCGGTTTACAACCATTACAAGCGCATTTACATGAACCGGCAGCGCAACAGCGATGTGGAGCTGACCAAGTCCAACATCCTGCTCATCGGCCCCACCGGAACGGGCAAGACGCTGCTGGCGCAGACCCTGGCCAAGATGCTGGATGTACCCTTCGCCATCGTGGACGCCACCACTCTGACGGAAGCGGGCTACGTGGGCGAGGATGTGGAAAACATCATTCTCAAGCTGCTGCAGGCCGCCGACGGGGACGTGGGACGGACGCAGACCGGCATCATCTACATAGACGAGGTGGACAAGATCGGGCGCAAGGACGAAAACCCGTCCATCACCCGCGACGTCTCCGGCGAAGGGGTGCAGCAGGCGCTGCTCAAGATTCTGGAAGGCACCATCGCCAACGTGCCCCCGCAGGGCGGACGCAAGCATCCTCACC
>DATGGJ010000388.1:0-6177 GCA_035308585.1 Terriglobales bacterium | reverse complement strand
CGGCGCAACAGCAGAGTTCAGGGGCTGGCCGCGGTGGAAACGCCCAAGCAGTATAGAGTGGCTGTTCCGGGAGGATGAAATGAGCCAGAAGAAGGACAACGCGCAAGACTGGACAAGACGTGAGCTGCTGGGCGGAGCGTCACTGGCCGCGGCCGGGATAGCCGCCGTGTCGCTGGCCAAGCCTGTGCCCGCGCAGGCGGCTCCGCGCAGTGGCGCCAAACACGCTCCCCTGGAGAACTTCAAATACGACATCGAGAGCTCGAAGGGCTGGCTTGGCCCGGGAGGTTCCGCCAAGGAAGCCAACGTGGAAGAGTTTCCTGTCTCGGAAAGCATGGCCGGCGTTTCCATGGGACTGAAGCCGGGAGGGTTGCGGGAACTGCATTGGCACGCCGTGGCGGCGGAGTGGGCTTACATCATCAAGGGCAACATTCGCGCCACCGCGATTGCACCCAATGGCCAGGCGGAATCGGCCGACTTCGGACCGGGGGATGTCTGGTACTTCCCCAAGGGGCACGGACATGCCCTGCAATGCCTGGGCCCGGAAGACGCGCACTTCATCCTGGTGTTTGACGACGGGAATTTTTCCGAGTTTGGAACGTTCAGCATCACCGACTGGATCGGCCATACGCCGCCCCAGGTCCTGGCCCGCAACCTGGGGTTGCCGCAGCCGGTCTTCGCGAGCATGGCCAAAGCGGAAGCCTATATCATTCCCGGCAAGGTGCCGCCCGCCGTCCCCGAAGGCCTGCGCAATGGCAACCCCAACGAAAACCAGTTTCCGCACAAGTTCCGACTGGGCGCCATGCAGCCGCGCAAATTTCCCGGGGGCGAGGAACGCATTGTTTCTTCCCTGGAGTTTCCCATCCAGACCACCCTCACCGGAGTTATCCAGGACCTGAAGCCGGGCGCGCTGCGAGAGATGCACTGGCATCCGAATGCAGACGAGTGGCAGTTCTACATCTCCGGCAAGTCGCGGGTTACGATTTTTGGCGCCCACGGCCGCACCGGCACGGAAGAGTTCGCCCCCGGCCAGATAGCATTCATCAAACAGGGATTCGGCCACTTCGTGGAACAGGTTGGAAACGAGCCTACCAGGATCCTGATCCTGTTCAACAGCCCGGTGTACCAGGAGATTTCCATTTCCGCATGGCTGGCGGCTAATCCGCCTTCGCTTATCGCCGACAACTTTGGCTTGTCGCCAGCGCAGGTAGCGCAGTTGCCAAAAGGAGCTATCGGCATCATCGCCTGAAGGCAGCCCACAGTCCGAAGGGCGAGGAGAGCGGAAGGAAGAACTGCTGCCTCCAGCATTAGGAAAAAGGCTTCCCATCTGTCATCATCAGAACTCACCTAAGTTGGTTGGAGGAGAGCAAAGTTGAGCGAGACCCTGACGAAGAAGCGTCTGGTGGTGCTGGGCGCGGGGAAAATGGGCGGCATCCTGCTGCAAGCGTTTCTGAAGAGCGGAGTGGTTGCGGCGGAGAATCTGTCCGCCACGGTGGCGCACCAGGAGCGCGCCAAGGAACTGGCGCGGCGATGGAGCATTCCGGTGACGTGCGATAACCGGGCGGCGGTGAAATCCGCGGACATTATTCTGCTGGGCGTGAAGCCCCAGGCGGTGGGCGAAGTGCTGCAGGAAATCCGGCCTGAAACTGGTTCCGAGCAGTTGGTGATATCCGTAGCTGCCTCCGTGCCCACCGGGTACATCGAAGAGCGCTTGCCGGCCAAGGTGCCGGTGGTTCGCGCCATGCCCAATACTCCGGCTATGGTAGGAGCAGGCATCACCGGTGTGTGCGCCGGTTCGTGTGCCACCAGCCAGCACGTGCACACGGCCTGCAAGCTGTTCGAGACGGTGGGCAGAACGGTGACCGTGGACGAAAAACACATGGATGCGGTAACCGGGCTCTCCGCCAGCGGACCCGCCTTCATTTATATCGTTCTGGAATCGCTGGCCGAGGCGGGCGTGAAAGTGGGTTTGCCGCGCGACCTGGCCACCCTGCTGGCGGCCCAGACCACCCTCGGCGCTTCCCGCGTGGTGCTGGAAACCGGCAGCCATCCCGCCCTCCTCAAAGACGCGGTAACCACGCCGGCGGGCTGCACCATTGACGGCATTCTCGAGCTGGAGGAAGGCAAGCTGCGGGTCACCTTGATCAAGGCGGTGGTGAAGGCGACGCAGCGGGCCAAAGAGCTGCTGTTTGCGTGACAGCGGCGGGCGCACGAAGGTAATTCATCGAAATTCGCGACCCACGCGGCTGGCACAGAAGGTGCGCACCAGCGCCTGTAATGTCCTTGGAGTGCTCATCCTCAGGGATGAGTCAAGGCTGCACCCTTGCCAGTTAAGCGCCCGATTTCCACTTGTGCGCGATCGTGAACTGGGCCACGAACGGCTTCGAAATAGCGGAGCGCGGCGGCAGAGTCCCCCCTCTGCTCGCTGGCATATCCGAGAATCAGGTTGCGCTCATTCGCAGAGGGCACATTGAGCAGGACCAAACCTGCTGGCAATTGGGAGGGACGCAGGGCAAGCAAGAACGTGTAATTGGCGTACGCCGCATTGTAAGCAAGTACGTTGCCTTTGGGCGTGGCATATTCCAGATAGGGATGAGAGTCAGTGGAAACGTAATGGCTGTGGGGGCCGCCTCCGTCGGGAAGAAAGGAGATGGCCTTTTGCATGGATTCATCGTAAAGCATAATCTCACCCAGAAACGAGGCGACTGTAGGGATACCCAGACGCTGCTCCTGAAGACGAATATGGGGATCTCGGTCGAGGCGCTCGGATTTGGCAAAATCGAAGGCCAGGGGAGAGCGCGAGGCCAGAAGGACGCCCTGGCCAGGTCCAACGAAGAAGGCGAGGTGGGGAAAGACCTGGGCGGCCGTGTTAAAGATGGTGAGCAGGTCGCGCCGGCGCATGTGGTGAAGCTGGACCCACTGTTGTAGAACGCCGCCGCGGGCGAGGTGATCGCGGCAAAGCTCGTAGAATTCGCGATTGTACAGATCGGCTTCTCCGCTGATCCAAATGGAGCTAATCTCCACCGTGATCAGGTCGTACTGAGCGCGCGCCAGCAGAAGGAAGTTACGGCCGTCGGTAAGGTTCACTCTCACCCGCGGGTCATTTTGCAGAACTCCACCGTTCACATCGGAGAACCATAGGCTTGAGGCCTGGACGATATGGGGCGCCAGTTCGGCCACATCAATGTACTGAAAGGGAAACGAAGACACGACATGCAAGGTGTTGCCCGTCCCCAGTCCGATAACCAGAGCCCGGTGATATTGAGCGGCAAAAATGGCTGGAATGAGAGCAAAGCGGATTTGAGACTGGATTTGGTCGCCATTGTCACCCTGAAACTTGGCATTCGAGAGAAGGGTGCGGACCGTCCCGGTCTCGATGACGCTGCTCAGCCCGCCCTGCACATCCTCGCGGGAATAGAGAACCCTGTCCACCTTCTGCGCGGGGGCGAAGTATACGTAGGAACCTCGGAGCAAGGTGCGAAAATCCCAGCGTGGCAGGAACAAGCCGGCGAGGAGCAAGGCACAGACGCTGCCCGCTAACATCATCTTCTTGCCTGGCGACAGGCTCAGCAGAATAAGAGCGACGGCCATTCCGAGCAGGAGATCGAACGAGGCGAGCATCCGGAGAGTTACTTCCGATCCGAGACGAGGGAGCACCAGGAAACCGGTCAGAACCGACCCGGTGATCGCTCCCAGGGTGTTGGCGGCGTAAATGGCGCCCACGCTGGAGGCAGCGGCCACGTCATCGCCGCTACCCCCCATACTGAGGAGGAGAGGAAAACTCACGCCCAGCAAAATGGCAGGGACAATCAGGAGGTAGAAACAGGAGAAGAACCGGACCAGTTCGCTGGTAATGAAATTTGCGCCGGCAGAGCGAAAGAGCAGGAAGCCGGAGCCTGCGATCAGCAAAAACAGAGCGCTGGCAAGGCCAAACTGAGCCCGGGACGCGGCCTGACGACTGTTGTTCATGGCTCTGGTCCAGACCATGCGAAAAACGAACAGACCGCCGACGCCTGCCAGCAGAACACCACGAAGGCTGTGTTCGAACACGTAATTCATCCGCCCCCAGAGAGGCACGGTCGCGAACACCGCTACTCCCAGCAATAACTGGGAAGCGGCCAGAGCGGGCGCCCACAGCCGCTCCTGCTGCAGACGTCGGGAAACGAGTTGCGCTCCTAACCCCAAGCCGCACAGGACCGTGAACAGCATGGTGCCGAAGGCATAGACGGTACTGCCGATTGTGAAAGCCTGCACATGCGACCACAGGACTTCATAACCCAGAGCGACAGTCCCGGTGAGAAAGGCGAGAACAAGCATCCAGTGGCGCGAGGGCGAAGCCGCGGAGCTCGGCCGCGCCGCCGGCATGGATCGGCCAAGGAAGCTCTCCTCGCGAACACACAGCAGCAGCGCGGCCGTGGCAATGGCAGCATCAGCGGCGCAGGCGCTCCAGATGGTTGCCTTCACTCCCAAGGCCGGAATCAGCGCGTAGGTTGAAAGCAGGGTGCCCAGAGCCGCACCCACAGTATTCCAGCCATAGAGACGGTTGATTTCCGCTTCTTTCCCCAGCCGCGTTGCGACCACGTATCTAGTAAGCACGGGGAGAGTGCCGCCCATGAGGAATGAGGGGATAAGGATAGGTATGGCTGCGAAGACAAAGCGCAGCGCCAACAGGGAAAACGGTCCCGGATTCCAGTAATGGCATGCCGCCAGGTAAACCTGTGTCAAGCGCGAGAACAGGGCGGGAATCGCCAGGCAATATAAGGCGATAAGCAATTCAAGGGCGGCGTAGCCACGCAGCGAACCGGTGCGGCGGTCGCTGAATTTTCCGAGCACATATGCGCCCAGGGCTAAGCCTCCGAGAAACGCCGCCAGCACCGTACTCACCGCATGCGCGGTGTTGCCGAAGGTGTAGGTGAGCAAGCGCGTGAAGATGGTTTCCAGAACCAGGCTGGAAGCGCCGGAAACGGCAAAGATGCCGTAAATGAGCCGGAGCTTCGACGGAAGCGCAACCTTTGTGACCTGCACCGTTGCCGCTGGGGCCATAGCCGAAAATTATGCCGTTGTCGGGGGAAATTACTGTACCTGTATCACAAGCGGGCAGGAATAGCCGCAGAAATCGGAGAAAGGAGCGGCTATTTTCTTTTCCAGCGTACGCCCTGCTTGGTGTTCTCCACCACGATGCCGGCCTGGGCGAGTTGGGCGCGGATGGCATCGGATTTGGCGAAGTCGCGGGCTTTGCGGGCACGCTCGTGTTCGACGACCAGGGCGTCCACCTGCTCGTCGGGCAGGCCATTGGAGCGGCCAACTTCCACCAGTTCTTTGGCCGCCTTGTCCAGCTTGCCCTCGGCTCTGGCCCATTCGAGGATGCGCTTCATTTTGGGGGCATCGTCATCGCGCAGCACGGCAAAAATGTCGTCGAATTGGCGCAATGCCTCTTGCAGGGGGGCAAGGTCAGCGCTGGTGACCTGGCCGGCATCGGCGGCGGCGTTGGCCTGCCGCACCATCTCGAACAACGCGCCCAGTGCTTGCGGGGTGTTGAGGTCGTCTTCCAGGCCGGCGCGCATCTTGTCCATGGTTTCGCGCGCTAATCGGCCGATGGGCCCCTCTGCGGCCTGCGGGAAGCGGTCAGTCTTAAGACGCGTTTCGAAGTTGCGCAGTCGCTCCACCGAGTTGGCCGCCTGCTTGAGCGCGTCAAAGGTGAAGTTCAGCTGGGTGCGGTAATGCCCGGAGGCGAGCAGAAAGCGAATGGATGACGGCTTGTGGTTTTTCAGCACCAGGTCTCGCAGGGTGTAGAAGTTGCCCAAGCTCTTGGACATCTTTTCGCCCTCGACCAGCAGAAAACGCACATGGAACCAGTAGCGCACAAAAGGCTGGCCGGTCTCCGCCTCCGACTGTGCGATTTCGTTTTCGTGATGAGGGAACACCAGGTCCTCACCGCCGGCATGCAGGTCAAAGGTAGGGCCCAGTTTCATGGTGGACATTACTGAGCACTCGATGTGCCAACCCGGGCGCCCGGGGCCGATTTCCGTCTCCCAGAACGCCTCACCCGGCTTGGGCGCTTTCCACAAGGCGAAGTCGCGGGCATTATCTTTATCGTACTCATCCACATCCACGCGCGCGCCCACCTCGATGCCGGAAAAATCTTTCTTGGAGAGCTTGCCGTAATCGTGAAACTTGGCG
>DATGGJ010000387.1:0-2561 GCA_035308585.1 Terriglobales bacterium | reverse complement strand
CACCGGCTGTGGCGGGTGGTGCGGGTTGCGCTGATTCTGCTCCGAATTGTCGTAGGTGTAACGCATGGAAACTACGCTGCCGGCGGGAAGAAACACGGGTCTGCGGTAACGGTAAATGCCCTGCCAGGCCGGGTCCCAGCGCGGAATCAGCAGCAGCCACTTGCGGGTGCCATCAGGCAGGGTGGCGTAGGCCGCCAGGCGCTTGCCCAGATAATGAGCGTGCGGGTAAACGGCATACACGCGCACGGCCAGCGGCAGCTTGAAGTCATCCGCCACCTGAAAGTCGCCGACCCCGGCGGGAATATTGAGCTGGTCATCGCCGTCCAACTGCAGCAGCATGGGTTTCAGTGTGGGCTTCTTGTCGGAAAAGAAGAGCCCGATGGTGGGCCGAATGGGCACCGGCGTACCCGAAGGACGCATATGGATATTCAGCACCAGGTCGGTGCCCGGAGAGAGCCGCCAGGTCATATCCTCGGGCTCGACCCAGATGGGAATGCCCGGCTTCCAGTAAATAAAGTGGCCTTCCGGTTCGAAAACGTCGCTTTCCATCTCCACATCCATGCCATCGAAACCTGGGCCGGGGCCCGGATGCATGGCTTGCATGCGGCGCGCCGCGTGGGTGCGGTCAATCAGGAGATTGGCATGGTGGGTCACTTTCGGGTCGCCGGGGTGAATCTCCACCGCCCTTACAAAGTGAGTGCCCGTGACCGGAACTTCAAAGATAAAGTTGTGGTAAACGTCGGTTCCGTGGGCGGGGAGGACGTACCCGGACGGCGCCTGCAGGATCAGGTCCGGCTTGCCGCCTTGCCAGCCGGTGGCCAGCTTGGGAGGCGGAGGCGCCTGCGCGAGATCTCCCGCCGGCGCTCCCTGCTCCGCCCAGCGCGCCAGGATGGCAATTTCCTTCTCAGTCAGCCGCAGCTGGTCGGCAAAGGCTACCGCAGTGGGATCGGGCAGCCAAGGGGGCATGATGCGCTTCGACGTGACGAACGCGATCTGGCGGGCGTACCGCTTGGCATCTTCATAAGTAACCAGCGACATGGGTCCCGATCCGCCGGGCTGGTGGCATTGCACGCAATTGCCGTGAAGAATGGAGGCTACGTCGCGACTGTAAGTCGGATGCTGGGAAATCGCTTGCTGGGCGGCGTTCCCCCTGACGGCTCCGCCGAGCTGGGAAGGATCCGGCCAGCCGCCGGCCGTGGTGATGGCGGCCCCGCCGAACATCATCAGCAGGAGGATGAGATAACGATTCACTGCGCCAATCCAAACAGGAAAAACGCGGCTCGACGCAGGGAATTGGGTGTGGGAGATGCCGGATTCATCACCGCTGCCCGGAAGCGAGTGGCATTTTAACGCCTTTCACCCGGCCTGAACAATGAGCATTGGAGCCGTTCCGAGTCCGGCCAGCCGCGCCACAAATATTGTGGGGTGCGGTACTATGTTTCCACCGCTGGATACCGCTATGTTTTTAGGTTTTTTGCTGTTTTTACCTCTGCTCGGCCAGGCCGCCACCCCGGCTACCGTTCCAGCCAATCCGGCACCTGCTGCCCGCGGGGCAACCGCCACCACTTCTGCCACCTCGGCCGACCCGGGGGCTGAATTTGTCCAGGCGCAGACTCTGATAGACCACGGCAAGTTCGACGAAGGCATCGCCCAACTGCGCCAACTACAGGCACGCGACCCCAGGATGAGGGGCTTAAATCGCGAGTTCGGGGTGGCTTACTACAAGCACGGCGACTTCATGACCGCCTCCCAATACTTGCAACCGGCGCTGCAAGACGATCCCAACGACGGAGAGTCCACGCAACTTCTGGGGCTGTCCTATTATTTTTCCGGCAGGCCCGCGCAGGCGGTTCCGCTGCTGGAAAAGGTCAATTCCTGGTATCCCGCGGCCAATGTGGACGCCAGCTATGTCCTGGGCATCTGCTACATCCAACTGCACAATTACGACCAGGCGCGCAAGGCATTTGCCTCCATGTACGGCGTGCCGCCGGAGTCGGCTCCCGCCTACCTGTTCGCGGCGCGCATGCTGCTGCGCGAAGAATTCGATCCCATCGCCGAGCAATACGCCAAGCAGGCGATTGCCCTCGACCCCAAGCTGCCCCTGGCGCATTACTTCCTGGGCGAACTCTATCTCTACAAGTCGCGCATTCCGGAGTCCATCGCGCAATTCCAGCAGGAACTGGCGCTCGACCCCGCCCATGCGCCCACTTATTACAAACTGGCTGACGCCTACACCCGGGTGCTCAGGTGGAATGATGCCGAGCGTCTGTTGCAGCGCTCCATCTGGCTGGATTCCACCGCCAGCGGGCCGTACATTCTTATGGGAAAGGTGCTGCTGAATAAAGGCGAGCCGCAGGTTGCCGTGCGTACCTTGAAACATGCCCTGCACATGGACCCCAATAACTACATTGCCCATCATCTACTGGGGGAATGCTACCGGGCGCTGGGGGATTCCCAGCAGGCGGCGGACGAGCTCAAGTTCGCCAGCCAGTTGGAGTCCAAGCAGTAAAAACGGCGGTTGGTAGCTGGTAGTTAGTAGTTGTAATGTACAGAAACTATAA
>DATGGJ010000386.1:0-17781 GCA_035308585.1 Terriglobales bacterium | reverse complement strand
GCCGAGCGCAAGCTTTCGCCCGAAGACCTGATCATTGCCGACGCGAACCGTCCGGTGGCGCTGGCCGGCGTGATGGGCGGCTTCGACACCATGATCACGGAGCGGACCCGGAACGTGCTGATCGAATCGGCGTGGTTCGATCCGGTGGCCATCCGCAAGAGCTCGCGGCGCCACGGGCTGCACACCGACGCTTCGCACCGTTTCGAACGCGGCGCCGATTTTGCCGTCACTTCGCTGGCCTGCGCGCGGGTGGCCCAGCTCATTCTGGAATCGGCCGGAGGGCGGCTTGAAGGTGAAGAAATTGACGCGGTGGCACGCCGAATCAGCCGCCCGGCGGTGCCGCTTAGCCGCGCCGAGGTGCTGCGCATTCTGGGGGAGGACATTGAGCAAGCAGAAATCGAGCGCATACTGCGGCGGCTGGGCTTCGGCGTCACTCCGGGGCGGGCAGGGGTAGCCGTTACCGGACGCGGCGTGCCGTTCGGATCGGGTGGGACGCGGGCGGCGGTAGCCGAAGAAACGGCAACCTACACTATCGAAATTCCGAGCTGGCGCCTGGATGTGGAGCGCGAAATTGACGTGATCGAAGAGATCGCCCGGGTTCACGGCTACAACCTGTTTCCCAATACCGTGCCGGCGTTCGCCGGGGCGGTGGTCGAGCATCCGGAGGCGGCCAAGAACCAGCGCCTAGAGTCACGCGCGCTTGCCCTGGGCTACAACCAGGCCATCACGCTGACCTTCATTTCCGAGCAGGAGGCGCGGCAGTTTTCGTCCACCGCGCCGGTGGAATTGGAAAACCCCATCAGCGAGGAGGCGCGGTTTCTCCGCAACTCCATGCTGCCGGGCATGCTGGAGATGCTGGCGTGGAACCTCAACCGGGGCAATGATGACGTGCGCCTGTTCGAGATGGGAGACGTTTTCGAATTGACCGGCGCGCAGGTGGACGAGCACAAGCACCTTTGCCTGGGAGCTACCGGCAACGCCGCGCCTTCCAGCCTGCACCGCGCCGCGCGGCCCTATTCCTTTTTCGACTTGAAGGGCGACGTGGAAACTCTGCTGGCGGCTTTCGAGCACCAGTCGCTGTACTGCGACGCGCACGCCGCCGACTACTACCACCCGGGGCGCTCGGCGCGCGCGGTGATGGATGGGGCAACGGTGGCGCGCTTCGGGCAACTCCACCCTGAAATTGCAGCCGCCAGAAAGCTGCGCCAGGACGTCTATGTGGCGGAGATTTATCTCGACCGGCTCTATCAGCGTGAATTGCGGCATGTGCATTATGAGCCGCTTCCGCGCTATCCCGCGGTGGAGCGCGACTTCTCCTTCATCTTCGAAGACCGCGTCACCTACGAACTGATTCGCGGCGCGGTGGAAGCGCTGCGCCTTGGAGAGCTGCGCAAATTCGCGCCGGTGGAGATTTTCCGCGGCGGGAATGTTTCCGCGGGCCGGCATTCCCTGCTCTTGCGCGCCACCTTCCAGTCCGATGAGCGCACCCTGCGCGACGATGAGGTGGCTCTCTGGTCCAATCAAATCATCCAGGCGCTGCAGGGGCTGGGGGGGACGCTGCGGGCGTAAGGCAGTTGCCGGGGAACTTGATGCACCACTTCACGCTGGGTCCGCTACCCGCACAGGGCACTCGCACTAATTAATAGTTTCCACAGCCAACTGGGGTATACTGCCCGCAACCCAGGTAACCAAAAAAATCTTCAAGGATGAGTTTCAGTCATGTCTGCAAAGGCGTTGTCTGCCGAGGTTCCTACCGACGAATTTAGCGTGCTGGAAGAGAAGGTCTATCGCACTATTGACCTGTACAAAAGCGCGCGGGAAGCCAGGTCCGTGGCGGAGCGCGATGTCCAGCGCCTGCGCCAGCAACTGGAAGAACGTGAAGAAGAGGTTGAACAGCTTAAACGGGAAGCGGTCGCCCTCAAGCGGGAGCGCGAGGAGGTCCGCACCCGGGTCGAAAACATGCTGCGCCAGATCGAGGCCCTGGCCGAAGAGGCCGCCGCCGACTAGGCGCGGACATCGCAAGCAGGAGGAGTCGAGCATGCAAGCTGCGGCCAAGGAGCAGGCGGTAGCACCGGTCACCAACAGCGTGCGGGTGGAAATTTTCGACCAGGCTTACAACCTGCGCGGCACCGACCCCGAATACATCCGCCGCCTGGCGGAGTTCGTGGATGGCAAGATGCGGCTGATTGCCGAGCAGACTTCCACTGTGGACTCGCTGCGCCTGGCGGTGCTGGCGGCCCTCAATATTGCCGACGAGTACCACCTGGTGAAGCGCAAGCTGGAAAACGGCGGCGGCAACGATTACACTTCGCGCGCGCAGCGCCTGGCGGGCGCGCTGGACGAAGTGCTGCAGGAAGACAAGCGCCGGGTGGGCGAGCGCTCGGCGTAGTCCCGGCCGGCGCGCACTCCTTCCGCTAGCCCCCCACGGAAGCCCTGCGCCCGAAGGTGTTCCCTCTTCTGTATTCCTCTCCCTTTTCCCGGCCAGTCGAGCCCTGGTCATGTCCCGGCACTGGCAAGCGGAGTACCAACTATTTACCTCGGGTACCTTGCCATCTCCATGGCTTTTGCCTAGCATTAATTCCGTAAGCCGGCCTGCCAAGTTGGTGAAGGCGGTAACCGTTTTTTGAACCAACAGCTGAATGAAGGGGGCTCGACTCGGTTAACGATCCTGTGCGCGATGCTCCGCCACGCGGAGATGCCTAACGGGTCGCGGCGGGTTCCCACCGTCCTGAGACGGGTTCATTCTCGGCCCGCCACACGGCTCAGTGGGTCGGCTTTACACTTTGGCCGTTAGTCGTTGGCTTTCGGCCATCCCTCAGGATTGTCAGCTTCAGGTCCCTTCCGGGCCGCAACACCTGTTTTGCAATCGTTAATCAAGAATCTTCCATCGTAAATCCTTGCAGTCCTTCCGCCCGGCAGAGCATCTATAATTGGAGCAGTGTTCCCAAGACTCTTTCACCTCGGTAGTTTCAGCCTGCCCAGCTATGGTCTGTTGGTCGCCACCGGTGTTCTGGTGGGACTGTGGGTAAGCGTGCGCATGGCCCGGCGCCAGGGCATTGACGCGGAGAAGACCTGGAATCTGGGCATCCTGGTGGTGCTCAGCGGCATACTGGGCGCCAAGGTCCTGATGATTCTTGTAGACCTTGGCTACTACACCTCGCATCCCAGCGAAATCTTCAGCCTGGCGACTTTGCAGGCGGGAGGAGTTTTTTCCGGCGGCTTTCTGGCGGCGTTGCTGGCCGCAGCCTGGTATGTGCGCAAGAATCGCATGCCGCCCCTGGCCACGTGCGACAGTTTTGCTCCCGGGCTGGCCCTGGGACATTCCATCGGCCGCCTGGGCTGCTTTGCCGCCGGCTGCTGCTGGGGCAAGCCCACCAATCACTTCTGGGGCGTGACCTTCACCAGCCCGCTGGCCCACGCCTGGGTGGGAACACCGTTGGGCCAGGCGCTGGAGCCCACGCAACTGTTCGAATCGGCGGTGGAACTGGCCAACTTCTTCATCCTGTACTGGCTGATCCGCCACAAGAAGTTTGATGGGCAGGTCATAGGCGCTTACATGTTCCTTTACGGCTTTGCCCGTTATTTCCTGGAGTTCATCCGCGACGATCCTGGCCGTGGCGTCATGTTCGGCGGGGCCATGAGCGGCACCCAGTTCATCTCCATTCTGCTGGTGATTGCCGGGGGTGTGCTGTGGCTGCGCCGCGGCACCGCCCGGCGGACCGTGGTGGCGGGCGCGACCCGGTAAGCGGCTGAAGCTCTTCCGGCCAGAGGATTTATAACTCGCCGCCAGACCAGCCAATCGGCTCGGAGTACAACCTGCAAAAAGAAACGGCCATCGAATTGGAAGGTGTGTTGCGGCCCTTATTGCAGTCCTTATCGGTAGGATAAATGCAGGTTTTTGAGCACGGATTGTACGGCACCCAGCTGGTGCGAGTAATCAGTGCACTTACAGAGTTGTCACCCAGTGTTCCAGCACCCCGATGGCTCTAACTGCCGGGCCAAATTCAGTCCAGGCAATTCACTGAGGGCAAAATGAGTTCCGATACCAGCGTAACCTCCTCGCATCCCCATTCACCCATCTGGGACAATCTGGAACCGGGCTCGCACAGCGTGCAGTTCTACCGCAAGGATGAGTTTCTGACAGAGGAACTCAGCCGCTTCCTGGGTTCGGCGCTGGGCTCGGGGGATGCCGCGGTGGTAATCGCCACTCCGGCCCACCGGGAGCAGGTGAACAGGCAGATGAAGCTGCGTGGACTGGACGTGGGTCTGGCAGCGCGGCAGGGACGATACGTCTCGCTGGACGCGGCCGAGACCCTGGATAAGATTCTGGTGGCGGGCTGGCCGGACGCGGCGCGCTTCATCGCCGTGATTGGCGGAGTCCTAGCCGGCGCACGGGCTGCAACCGAGCGAGCCGACCCCCAGATCGCCGCTTTCGGCGAAATGGTGGCCTTATTGTGCGCGGAAGGCAAATCGGAAGCGGCTATTCTGCTGGAACATTTGTGGAACGACCTGGGCAGCATTCATTCCTTCTCGTTGCGCTGCGCTTACCCGCTGAACACGTTTTCCCGCAGCGGACTGGGCGACGCCTTCGAAAAGATCTGCGCCGCCCACTCCCACGTAATCCCGTCAGAAGATTTCACCGTGCTCTCCTCCGATCATGAACGGCTGCGCACCATCAGCCACCTGGAGCGGAAAGCGGAAGCCCTGGACGCGGAAGTGGCTGAACGCAAAAAGATGGAACTCTCGCTCATGCGGCGGGAAGCGGAATTTGCCGACCTGCTGGAGAATGCGGTGGTAGGAGTGCAGCAGGTGGACGTGGACCAACGCATTGTATGGGCCAACCGACATCTGCTGACCCTGCTGGGATACTCCGCTGAACAGTACGTTGGTCACCAACTCTCCGAATTCCACGCCAAGCGCGAAATTTTCGAGGATTTCTGGCAGCGGCTGATGAACCGCGAGAACATCCTCGATTTTCCCGCCGAACTGCGCTGCAAGGACGGCTCGGTCAGGCAGGTGCTGATTCAATCCAATGGACTCTGGGAAAACGGCAGGTTTGTGCGCACCCGCTGCTTTGTGCGCGACGTAACCGAGCGCCGGCAGATGGAGCTGGCGCTGATTCAGTCGGAAAAACTGGCCTCCGTGGGCAGGCTCGCGGCCACCGTGGCTCACGAAATCAACAATCCGCTGGCCTCAGTGATGAACCTGGTATTTCTGGCGCGGAATGAAGCTTCGTCGCTGGCCTCGCAAAATTACCTGCAGGAGGCGCAGGAAGAGCTGGAGCGGATTGCCCATCTCACCAAACAAACGCTGGGCTTCTACCGCTCTGAGAGCGTGGTGGCGCGCATGCGCCTGAGTTCGATTGTCAGAAGCCTGGCCGCCATGCTTTCCCCCAAGATATCCAACAAGCGCGTGGATCTGGCTATCGAGGACGATGGCGATCCGGAAGTGTTCATCGCAGCCGGGGAAATCCGCCAGCTTTTCTCCAATCTGCTGAGCAACAGCCTGGATGCGGTAGGGCAAGGCGGCAGGATTCGGGTGCGCATCTCGGAGGTCCGGGAGTGGAGTAACAGCAGGGCCCCGGGGATGCGCGTCACCATGGCCGATTCCGGCTGCGGCATACCCAAGGAACATCACCCCCGGCTTTTTGAACCATTCTTCACCACCAAGAAGGAAATTGGCACCGGACTCGGCCTGTGGGTGTGCCAGCGCATCGTGGAGAAGCACCGGGGCAGTATCCAATTTCGCAGCAGCACCAGGCCGGGCCGGAGTGGAACGGTGGTGTCAGTGTTTCTGCCGCTGCTGACGGGCGATGGTTCCCTGCTTTCCGCCAGGCCGTTGGCAGCCTGAGTGCATGGCGCATCGCATCCTCATTGTTGACGACGAAAGACGCATTGCCGACACTTCGGCCCTCATCCTGGAGGGTGCGGGTTATAAGACAGCGGCCACCTATGACGGCGCGAGCGGCATTGCCCGCTGCCGCGAATTTCACCCCCATCTGGTTTTAACCGACGTGGTGATGCCGGGCATGAGCGGCATCGAGATGGCGATCGCCATCCGCAGCGAATTTCCGCGCTGCGCCATCCTGCTGATTTCCGGGCAGGCGGCCACCGCCGACATGCTGGAAACGGCGCGACGCGAAGGACACACCTTCGAGTTGCTGGCCAAGCCGGTGCATCCCACGACGCTGCTGCAGCGCGTAGCGGAAATTCTTAAGGCCGGAGACGCGGTAGCCGCGGTGAAGTAACGACCCTCAAGCCGCCAGTTGCTCGCAACCGCGCCGGCATCCCCACATTCAGCCACCATAGATTCGTAATGAGGTTGGCCGCGGCTCTGTGCGGCCAGATACGGACCCGTATGGGTTATCTGGTGGGCGTGCGAGAATGGTGGCGTCCATGCCAGTCGCTGGCCCACCCTCCACGTTTGAAGTCCCGCCCGAGCAGGCGGGGCGGCGACTGGACCAGTTTCTCGTTGGTCAACTGCCGGAGGTGAGCCGTGCCCGGGTGCAGCAACTGATTGGCGAAGGCAAGGTGCTGGTGAACGAAACCGCGGCCAAGCCCTCGCTGAAGCTGAAGGGCGGGGAGCGCATCCAGGTGCTGGGCCGGCCCATGGCGGCGCCGCTGCGCGCCATCGCCGAAGACATTCCCCTGGACGTGGTTTATGAAGATGAGGACCTGGCGGTGATCAACAAGCCGGCGGGGATGATGGTGCACGCCGGCGCCGGAGCCAGGGAGGACGAGCGTAACCGCGGCACCCTGGTGAACGCCCTGCTGCACCGCTTTGGAGCGCTTTCGGGAGTAGGCGGCGAGCTGCGGCCGGGCATCGTGCACCGCCTGGACCGCGCCACCAGCGGGCTCATCATCGTGGCCAAAAATGATTTCGCCCACCGCCGGCTGGGGGCACAGTTTTCCGGCCGTCAGGTGCGCAAGCAGTACCTTGCCCTGGTGCATGGCTGGGTCAAGCAGGAGGCAGGCACCATTTCCAGCGCCATCAGCCGCGATCGCATCCGCCGCACCCGCATGACCACTCGGCGCAGCGGCGGGCGCGAAGCGCTGACTCACTACAAGGTGCGCGAGCGCATCCAGTCCGAGCTGGGCAAGTTCACCCTGCTTGAGCTGAAGATAGATACCGGGCGCACCCACCAGATCCGGGTGCACCTGGCCTCACTTGGCCATCCCGTGGTGGGAGACGCACTCTACGGGGCGCCGCGGGAACTGCGTCCCCAGCCGGGCAAGGCGGCCAGCGGCCAAGCCTTGTCCCTGGCGCGGAACTTTCTACATGCCGCGGCCCTCGAGTTCGCCCACCCCCGGACGGGTACAAAGCTGGAATTCTCCCGGCCACTGCCTGCGGAATTGGAGGATTTCCTGGCTCGCGTGCGCCACTCCAGCGACTATAATGGTGAATCAGGATGACACGCAGGGCCATCGTGTTTGGGATTGGGGTGCTGTTTCTGCTGCCCTGCGCCGTAGGACAAGCGCAGACCACCAGCCAGGATTCCACCCAGAACAGCCAGCAGAATCTGCCGTCCGCGCCCTCAGCGGTGAAGATGCAGGAGATGCAGCGGGCCAAGCCTGCTCCGCCGCCGGCAAATAATCCCTCCCCGCCTGCGGCGCAACCCGCTTCCGCACCGGCAACGGGCAGCCCGCAACCGGGTGCCGCGAATGCGGCCGGCACAGAAGCAGCACAGCCGGAATCGGTAAGCGCCCAGCCCGCCCCTCCGGCGGCAGAACCGGAGGCCAGCTCCACGGCGCCCGCCACAGCCGCGCCCCCCAGCGGCGACGAGACTCCGCTCACCACCATTCGCAAGCGGGTGGATGAAGTCAACGTCATCTTCACGGTCACCGATAAGCACGGCCGCTATGTGAAGGCTCTGACGAAAACGGATTTTCGCGTGCTGGACGACAGGCAGCCGCAGCCGTCGGTGGTGAGCTTCAGCAGCGAAACCAACCTGCCGCTGCGGGTAGGTTTGCTGATTGATGCCAGCAACTCCGTGCGCGACCGCTTCAAGTTCGAGCAGGCGGCGGCAATTGAATTTCTCAACCAGATCATCCGGCCCAGCTTCGACAAGGCCTTTACCATCGGCTTTGACACCACTCCCGAAGTCACGCAGGACTTTACCGACAATACGGAAGCGCTCTCCCGCGGCGTGCGCATGCTGCGGCCGGGCGGGGGCACGGCCATGTACGACGCCCTCTACTACGCCTGCCGCGACAAGCTGGCCAAGACCAAGGACACGGGCTCGGTGCGGCGCGCCATCATCCTGCTCACCGACGGCGAAGACAACCAGAGCCACGTGACCCGCGAAGAAGCAATTGAAATGGCGCAGCGCGCCGAGGTCATCGTTTATACCATCAGCACCAACATCACCGGCATGAAAAGCCATGGCGACAAGGTGCTGGAGCGCATCGCCGATGCCACCGGCGGGCGCGCCTTTTTCCCCTTCAAAGTAGAAGACGTGACCGACGCCTTCACCCAGATCCAGGACGAATTGCGCAGCCAGTACGCGCTCTCCTACCGCCCGTCTGACCTCAAGCGCGACGGCGCCTTCCACTCCATTGAAATCGTGGCCGAGAAGCACAAAGACATGCACGTGCGCGCCCGCCGCGGGTATTACGCCCCCAACAGGTAGTCAGGAGTCAGGGCTCAGGAGGGCTGTAGCAGTCAGGACGTGGGCTGCTGCCTATCTATCTCCCTGCCGGTGAGGGGCAAATAGTTTTTCCGAGAGGAACGTTTTCACGCGCCCAACCAGTAGTCCGGAAAAGGGCTGAGGGCTCAGGAGGAGTCGGGGGTTACCGACTCCTGACCCTGACTCCCGGTTTGGGCTATTCCCCTTCCCCGCGCGGAGGCAGGGCGTAGTAGCCGGAACGGCACTGCACCTTGTAGCCTTCTTTGGTTTTCACTTCCACCCGGCGAAAGCCGCCGTCACGCTTGCCATTGCTGGGGGTGTAGCCGATGCTGTACTGGGTACGCAGTTCGTTGGCGATCTGGTCGAAAGCTTGCTTGAGCTTTTCCGGCTTGTTGCCCACGCCAATCACACGGCCGCCGGTTTGTTCCGCCAGTTCTTTCATGGAGCGGTCTCCGGAATAACCGCCCAGGCCGTAGAATCCGCGATCCGCGATCAGCAGCACGTAGCAGATGGAATCCGACTTTTGCGCCGCCTCGATGGCGGAGCGGATGGTCTCCTGGCTGCCCTGGTCTTCGCCGTCGGTGAGGATGATCATGGCCTTGCGTCCTACTTCGGTGGCCAGTTTCTCGCGCCCGGCCAGGAACACGGCGTCATACAGCAGGGTGCCCTTGGGATTGGTGCACGGAACCGGACCGCCGCCCAGCCCGGGGATTCCGCCGCAACCGCCGCCCCCGTTGATCTTGGCTTGATTCAGCGCGGTGCGCAGCATGCTGGTGGAGTTGGTGAAGTCCTGCAGCAGGTCAACGTTCACGTCGAAACTGATGACGAAGGCCTCGTCCTTGGGACGCAACACCTCCTTCAGGAAAGCGGCGCCCACCTCTTTCTCCATGGGCAGCACCCGTTCCTGGCTGACGCTGCTGTCAATCAGAATGCCCAGGGTAAGGGGCTGGTCGCTTTCGGAAGCAAAATACTTGATGCTCTGCGGGCGCCCATCCTCAAGCACCTTGAAGTCGTCGCGCTTGAGATCGGGGATGAGCGTACCGTGCTTATCCTTCACATTGAAAAACAGGTTCACCACGTTGACGTTGACCTGCAACGTGGAGATGGACTGATCGCCCTCCTGCTGCTTAGAGGCAGGCGGTGAAGACGGTTGCTGGGCGTGGGCCACAGCCGCCGGCCAAAACAGCCCCACAATCAGCAGGGCCATCAACATCCCAAGGGCCTGGCTACGAAACATGCGGGATCTCTCCTAAGCTGAAGGAGGGCAGCTCGATGGGGCAGCTGCACCGCCCTAAGCAGCGGGGGGCCGAATAGTCGCTATCACAAATGGCTGCGACTGTTGTCATCCCCGAAGCCCATAGGCTCAGCTATTATTAGGGTAGCTCTTGCTATTCTAAGATGCAGGAAGCGGGCCCGGCTAGGCGAGAAAAAGCGAAGCTGGGGAGAGGCGGCCGCAAGCGATGGTAGAGCGGAGCAGGTGGCGCTGGCTAGGGATTACTTTGTTGCTAATAGGTCTGTGCCCGGCGCCTTTGGCGGCAGTGCAGTCGCAAACAGCTCCAGCGCAGGGGCAAACCGGCAGCGATGCCAGTGGCCAGAGCCAGCCCTCAACCGGCCAGAACCAGCAGAATATCCCCGACGCGCCCTCCGCCAGCCGTCCGGCGCAGCCCTTCCCGGGAGGCAATAAGCTGCCCTCCGCGCCCCAGCCCCAGCCGGGCGCAAGCAGACCAACTCTGCCCCCGGTCGCCAATACGCCGGTGGAAGAACCACCCACCCCGGCGGAGGAACCCGCCTCGGCGGCGCAGCCGAAAATCACGCCCGTGCCTCCGGGCGGCGCCCCCAACGTGCCCTCCAGCCCGAATGAGCAGCTTTATACCCTGACTAAGACGGTTAATTTCGTGGTCGTCCCGGTAACCGTGAAGGACGACTACGGGCGCATGGTGGAGGGATTGCTCTCGAAGGACTTCTCGGTTTACGAAAGCGGAGTCAAGCAACAGATAAAGTTTTTTACTAGCGACCCGTTTCCGCTTTCGGCGGCGGTGATTATTGATACCGGAGTTCCCAGCGTCGCCTTCAGCAAGGTCAAGGAAAGCCTGACGACGCTGGAAGGCGCTTTCAGCCAGTTTGACGAGGTGTCGCTTTATACCTACAGCAACGTAGTCCAGCGCATGCTGGACTTCACCGCCGTGAACAAGAGGGTGGACGCCACCCTTGCCATGCTGAAGGACACGGAAGAGGGCGAACCCGGAGGCGTGCCCTTTACGGGGGGGCCGCTCAATTCCAGCCCCACGGTAAATGGTTTGCCGGTGGACCAGGGAGCGATAGCATCGGTCCCGCCACCACGCATGTCGCACGTGCTAAACGACGCCCTGCTGCAGGCGGCGCTGGAATTGAGCAAGCGAGCTCCCACCCGGCGCAAGGTGATCTTTATCATCAGCGATGGCCGCGAGATAGACAGCACCGCCAGCTACCGGGAAGTGCTGAAGTTTCTGCTTTCCCACAATATTTCGGTGTACGCGGTTGAGGTAAGCGGCTCGGCCATTCCCGGCTACCGCACGGCGGAGAGAGTGCATCTTCCCCTGATGGGCAACAGCAATATCCTGCCGAAGTATGCGGCCGCCACCGGAGGCCAGGTCTACCCCGCTTTTACGCGCAGGACCATCGAGAATGCCTATGGCGAACTGACGCGCGAGGCGCGCAACCAGTACACCATCGGCTATACCACCCGTACCACGGTCAGCAGCGGTTATCGCGATATCGAGGTACGGGTAGACCGGCCCAACCTGAAAATCACGGCCAAATATGGCTATTACCCCCTTCCGCCGGGACGCTAACAGGCCTTGGCCAGCCTCCCGGTGCCAAATCCACCTAAGTAGTAACTGTGGGCACCTGCTTTCGGCGGTATAGCTGTGATATAAAAAGTTCTCTGCTCCATTAAGGGTCCAGGAATGTACGCACTCCGGCGCTTGCCAATGCGCCGGCATTGAGGCAACGGTTTGAGCTTTATCAACTTTGCAGCCCGGGAAATCAACTGCAAGATCGTATATTACGGTCCTGGACTGGGGGGCAAAACCACCAACCTGCAGTGGATTTTCGAGCGCACCGGAGACCAGCAGAAGGGGAAAATGATCTCCCTGGCCACGGAGACGGAGCGCACTCTTTTCTTCGACTTCCTTCCCCTGGACCTGGGCACCGTGCGCGGCTTCAAGACCCGCATTCATCTGTATACCGTGCCCGGCCAGGTGTTCTATGACGCCAGCCGCAAGCTGATCCTGCGCGGCGTGGATGGGGTGGTGTTCGTGGCCGACTCCCAGGAAGAACGCATGGACGCCAATGTGGAAGCCCTGGAAAACCTGCAGGAAAACCTGAAAGAGCACAGTTACGACTTCAACCGCATCCCCTATGTGCTGCAGCTCAATAAACGCGACCTGCCCAATGCCATGCCGGTGGACACGCTCCGGCAGGAACTGATGAAGAAGGACGAGCCCGTGATTGAGGCCATTGCCTTCCAAGGCCAGGGCGTCTTTGAGACCCTCAAGGCGGTGGCCAAGCTGGTGCTGATTGAGCTGAAGCAGGGGGGATAGGGCGGTTCTCGGTTTTCAGTTCGTAGTTCCCCCGCGAAAATATAGATAAAAAAACGGGCGCCAGGTTCGGCGCCCGTAGTTCCGCAGGTTCGCGGAGCTTCTATTTGTGATCGAGCAGGGAGGAAGCGCCCGCTTCGCGGCGGTTACCGGCGGAGCGAGCAGCGCGCGCGGCAGCAGGCACCGCCGTTTCAGGTCCGAACTTCTCCAACAGCACCGGCACCATGGCGCCTTCGGCCTCCTTGGTGAAGGTCATCCTGCCCTCCCCGGACATATCAATGCGCACAAAATCCCCCAAGCGGACCTGTCCGGTAGCGACCAGGTTGGCCAGGGGAAACACGATGTGCCGTTCGATGGCGCGCTTGAGATGGCGAGCGCCATACTTCAAGTCGGTGCCCTCCTGCAGCAGGAAGTCCTTCACTTTCTGGCTGCAGGTGAATACAAACTGATTGTTGCCGGTGGCCATGAGGATGCGCTGCTGCACCATGCCCAGTTCGATTTCCAGAATCTGGCGCAGCTGCTCTTCGCGCAGCGACTTGAAAACCACCACCTTGTCAATGCGGTTCATGAATTCGGGCGAGAACTTGCGGCGCGCCGCTTCCTGAGCCGTACGCGTAATCTTGTCGTCGAGATGCAGATCGTAGGTGGGTTGCTGGCCAAATCCCATGCCGCCGGTCATGAGGTCGTTCATCTCACCGGCGCCCAGGTTGGAGGTCATGAAAATGACGCACTGGGAAAGGTCCACGCGGCGGTTGTCGCCCAGAGTCAAGTTGGCCTTGTCAAGAATGCCGAGCAGCAACTGCCAGAGAGCGTCAGAAGCTTTTTCGATCTCGTCAAATAGCAACAGAGAGAGCTTCAGCTTTTCCGAATGCCACTGGTTAAGCGCCTCCTGGGTAAGCAGGGGGTGGGTCTCGCGGTGGCCCAGATAACCTGGAGGCGAGCCGATGAGCTTGGCGATTTCATGGCTGTGCTGGAACTCGGCGCAGTCAATCTTGATGCAGGCGCGGGCATCGCCGAACAGCGATTCGGCCACCGCTTCCACCACCCGGGTCTTGCCCGAGCCGGTGGGCCCCAGAAAAAGCAAGTTGCCTACGGGACGCCCCGGCGGGTTCAAGCCCGCCAGAAACATCTGGTAGATCTCGGTGACCTTGAGGACGGCATCGTCCTGGCCAACGATTTTGCGGCGCAGAAAATTCTCAAACTCCTGCGCGTCATTGCTGCGGCGGGTTGGGTCAAGTGCGGTATTTAAGCCTGTTCGCATACTCTTCCCGGCCCCTTTTTTCTTTCAGGGAGCCGTCCTGGGAGATTGGACTTGTGCCGCGCCAGCGGACGCAAGCAGTTAAGAGCCACCTAAGTCCCGTTGCAAATCACTCGCCATCCTCAGCGGGCCACCCGGGGCTTGCCTCATAACCGCTTAGATGATGAAACGACAAAAAATGTCATTCGATTTTCCAGGGTTTTCCGGAGAAAAGAAGAAAAGCTTTGCGCATCCTGGGAAGCCAAATGAGCGTCCAATGTACTGGGGTAACCAGAGCCGGCCGCAGAAGTGTCGTACTATGCAGATGGTTCTGTGGGCTCTAGCAGTGGGGACGGTGATGGTTGCGTCAAATCGGCCTGGTCTTTTTGGGTGTTTGTTTTCTGGCGCTGGCGTTGGTTTTCTGGAATGAAGCGCCGCGTAGGGTTTATGCCGCTGCCCCGCCGCAGGCGGGCATAGTCCGCACCTCCAACCAGCCCGCCGGCAGCACGAGAGTTTCGGCCTCGGCGGCCCAGCCGCGAACGCTGCAACCAGGAGAATCCTGGCATGAGGTCGCGCGGGGTGAGAGTGTGCCCGGACTGGCCCGCGCCTACCTGCCGCAAACTTCTTTCATGACAGTTTCCCAGCTGGAAACAGCTATCCGTCAGGCCAACAACGGTTTGCGCGGCAACTTTCTGCATCCCGGGGAGCAGATTATTATCCCCGGCATGCTGCCTGGTCCCATTCTGGAACGGCCGGTTCAAGTGAATCGCGACTTCGAGGTGCGGGCCATTTATCTGACGGGGGCCATGGCCGGCAGCGAAAAGGGCCTGCGCATCATCAGCCGCTGGCGTGAAATGGGCGGCAATTCGGTGGTTTTCGACATTAAGGACAGCGACGGGATTGTAAATATCCCCTTTTCGCATCCTTTAAACACACCCGCGCGGCGGCCGGTAATCCGCAACCTACCCAAATTTGCCCGCTACTTACACTCATTAGGCATGCACAGCATCGCCCGCATCGCCATTTTCCGCGATGAGCGGCTGGTGGTGAGCCATCCCGATCTGGCGGTGCGTTCCCGCCGCACCGGCCAGCCCTGGAGGGAACACAACAAGCTGGTGTGGACTGACCCCTCCCACCCCGAGGTGCAGGCCTATGACATAGCCCTGGCCAAGGCGGCGGCCGAGGCGGGCGTGGATGAAGTGCAGTTCGACTACGTGCGTTTCCCTGCCGAAAGTGACCAGAAGGACGCCAAGTTCCTGTACCAGACTACGCACCCCGGCTGGCGCCGCTCAGACGTGATAACCCACTTCCTGGCCGATGCTTATGCCCAGATTCACCCGCTCCACGTGCTGCTTTCACTGGATGTGTTCGGAGTGATGGCCTGGCAGCGTCCGGTTGACCTGGCGCATACCGGGCAGGATATCCCAGCCATGGCGCTGCACTGTGATGTGCTCTCGCCCATGATTTACCCCTCGCACTTCTTCGGGATGGACGGCTACGCCCACCCCGGAGACGCGCCCGAGCACTTTATAAGCGAATCCATGGCGCGCTTCCGCCGCGACACCAAGACCACGGGCGTGGTGCTGCGGCCCTGGCTGCAGGCCTTTGGCTGGCGCACCCGCACCTACTCGGCGAACTACATCATCACGCAAGTGCGGGTGGCGCGGGAGGAGGGCGGAATTGGCTTCCTCTTCTGGAATGCGCGCAACGACTACGGCAAGCCGCTGATCGCGATGGGGGAAATGCGGGCCGAGCATGGCCGCTACTTCCGCGGGGATGAAGCGCCGGGGGTGGCCAGCCTGAAAACCGCGGCCACCAGCACCCCGACGCCGCTGCTGGTGCCGGCCGCGGCACAGTAAGGCGAGCACCGGGCTTCGCACGGCGGACAGCCGAGGGCGCCTGTCCCCACATAGGATTTCGAAGCGAGGGCGGGCTGTCTCTACATAGGATTTCAGCGCGAGGGCGGCCGTCCCCATTCAGATTTCGACCGCTTTTTTGTCCATCAGCACGCCCGGTTCACCTCTAACCCTCGGTTATAATTGGCTGTACTTGAGCCTGGACGTGCTCGCTGGCAGTTAGGCGCCCTTCTCCGGTACACCTGCTGAGATCTAGACGAAGGCAGTGTTGCGCGCCTGGGCGGCAGGAACATTCTCCAAGGAGCGCTCATGGCCATCAAAAAGACCGCGAAGATCTGGCACAACGGAAAACTCATCGCCTGGGACGACGCCAAGCTGCACGTCATGGCGCACGTGGTCAATTACGGTTCGTCGGTGTTTGAGGGCGTCCGCTGCTACGCGCTTCCCCAAGGCCCCGCCATCTTCCGGGCCCATGAGCACGCCCAGCGCCTGCTGGATTCGGCCAAGATTTACCGCATTGATGTGGACTACAACCGCGACGACCTGGTCGCGGCCATGCAGGAATTGATCAAGACCAACCAGGTGTGGCCCTGCTACATACGTCCCATCATCCTGCGCGGCTACAGCGAAGCCGGCGTGAACCCCTTCAACTCGCCCACCGAGACCTACATCATCAACTACGAGTGGGGAAAATATCTGGGCAGCGACATTGAGCAGGGGGTGGACGTTTGCGTTTCCTCCTGGACGCGCATCGCGCCCAACACACTGCCGGCCATGGCCAAGGCGGGCGCCAATTACATGAACTCGCAGCTCATCAAGATGGAAGCCATCATGAACGGCTACGTGGAGGGCATCGCGCTTGACACCAACGGATTTGTGAGCGAAGGCTCGGGCGAGAACCTGTTCGTGGTGCGCCAGGGGACGCTGCTGACCGCTCCGCTGGGCAACTCGGTGCTGCCCGGCATCACCCGCGATTCGGTGATCCGGCTGGCGCGCGAATTGGGAATCCCGCTGGTGGAACAGATGATTCCCCGGGAAATGCTCTACATTGCCGATGAAGTGTTTTTTACCGGAACGGCGGCGGAAATTACACCGGTGCGCTCGGTGGACAAAATCAGCGTGGGCCAAGGCACCATGGGCCCCATTACCCGCAAAATCGCGCAGGAGTTTTACGGCATCTTGCGCGGCGAAGTGGCCGACCGGTTCAACTGGCTCACCCCGGTTCCTGTGGGGAGCAAGCAGCCGGTGAGCGTGTAGGGACAATTAAGAACGATGAATGAAGAATTCGGAATTCATCATTCCTGATTCAAAATTCAGCGAGCTCCAATAATACTGCGGACGATGCAGCTTCTGCTTCCGCCAACCCTCAACCGCAGAACAACGCAGCCGCAATCACCTAAGGAGGTTTTTATGGCAGCTCCGCAACTTTCTCTCACCAAGGACTTCGTGCTCGGTTTCCGCGACATGACACTGATGGGGATCGGCCGCGAAAAGGAGAGCACAAGAAAAGTAATTGCCGCCATTCCTGAGGCCCGCAGCCGGGAGTACCGGCCCGACCCCAAGGCACGCAATGCATTTGAGCTCGCGTGGCACGTCGTATCAACCGAGGTGCAGCTGCTGGATGAGATCGCCGACGGCAAGTTTGCCATGGAGCCACGTTTCCAGGAACCGAAGACCGTGAGCGAGATGCTGGCCTGGTACGAGAGCAACCTGCCCCGCGCCCTGGCCCGCGTGAAAGCTCTGGATGAGAAGCACCTCACTACGCCGGTGGATTTCTACGGCGCCTTTAACTATCCGGTGGTGTTCTATCTGGGCTTTGTGACCAGCCACAGCATTCATCACCGCGGCCAGCTTTCGACCTACCTGCGGCCGATGGGCGCGAAAGTGCCATCCATCTATGGCGGCAGCGCGGACGAGGAGTGGAAAGCCGCTTAGCCCAGAAATCAACCACAGAGGACACGGAGAACACAGAGGTTGATTGAATCAAGGCCGCCCGTAATGGGCGGCCCTTTTGTTTGAGGGTGTTGCTCAGGGCAAAGGAGACCAAACCGAGGCTGGAGCCGAATTTACCTGATCTTATTTTCCTCTATGGCATCTGTGGTGAGGGTTCTTCCACGGCCAAACGGACATTACCTCCGTCACCTTACATTCTTCCTACAGTGGAGGCATCATAAGCGGGGTCAATTCTCTCGCGAGGCGATACACCAGGCCATGAACATTGACGATCTGCTGCGCGTAGCCATGGAGCGCAAGGCTTCCGACTTGCACCTGAAGGTCGGCAACTACCCGCATTTGCGCATAGATGGCCTGCTGGCACCGCTTTCCGACCAGCCCCGCATCACTGCCGAGGAGATGCTGAACATGGCGTTCAGCATCATGTCCAGCCGCCAGAAACAGAAATTCAAGGAAAACAACGAGCTCGACATGGCCTACGGGGTGGCCGGCCTGGGCCGGTTCCGCGTGAACGTATTCCAGCAGCGCGGC
>DATGGJ010000385.1:0-6523 GCA_035308585.1 Terriglobales bacterium | reverse complement strand
ATCGCCAATCTAGGCCAGGCGCCGGAAACCGGTGGCTTGGTGCTGGTGGCTCCCGCCAAACTGCAGGATAGTTCGCAGGCTCCGGTGCGGGTGCTGGCGCTGGCGAGATAGCTCTTTCCAGCACTCAAGCTACTCAGTATTCAGAAAGCTATCTCATAACCAGCCAAGCGCGTAAACATCTGAAGCCACGCCCTTTCAAAACCGATTTCTGAGGTCGGTTCCCAGCATTCAGCCAAAGAACAAACTTTTGGCATAACGGTTTAAGCCCTTAAAGAGGAACCAAAGAAACAGCATATGGAGCGAGTTAAAGGGCTGGCGGCTGAGTGCCGGGGTCAGTCGCTGGGTTGATCGGTGCTGGCCGACTGCTCCTGGCGAATGCCCTCAAAGCGATAAAAGCGCGGCTTGCCTTTGTGCTTCCAGTAGTGCGAATCGTAGTAATCCACGCCCAAGCCGGAGTTCAGCGAACTGTAGAAGGAGCTCTGCTCGGGGTCCACCACAATGCCGGAATGGGTTCGCCACACCACCAAATCTCCAGGCTGTGGACGCTTGACGCTTTTGAATCCGGGCGCCCCGCGATAGAGGTCCAGCGAGTCCACGTAGGGATAGGGCAAACCGGCCTCGGCGTAAATATCATGCACCAGATGCGAGCAATCGGGACGGGCGTGATGGGTGCGCGGAAAATCGAGGGCGGCGGCGATGATAGCCATGCCTTCCTTGGCCGGCGGCTTCTCTGAACGCTTGTGACCGCGGTGCGCCGCCCAACCCGGCACGGCCGTGCCCAGAAAAGCCATAGTCATCAGGCCTACCGCTACTCTGCTGGCTGCCACGATTCCCATTTTGATGCTGAAATCGGCTTTCGGGGGTGGTAACTCCGGTTCCGGGAGCCACACGACGTTGCCCAAGCCGGAGCTAGCGATACTACCTGACAGGAAACAAAGGAGTTGCTCCCGTCGCCTTGCGTTCTGGGTGGGCGCCCCCGCCCACGAATCATTTGGCGCTGCGCATAACTGGGAAACTCAACGGCTTGCTCCCAGCATTGTCGTACTAAACCTTGAATCCCACTCGCCATAGCATGTAGCTGATGGCTTCGCGGGCAACCAGGAAAGAACGTTCCCAGAAAGCGCGGGGCAAGGAATCGGGCCGGGGTGTGGCATAGGCGGTCACGCCTTCACCCTCCAGCATCTGCTTCACCCGAAAAAGGTGATAGGCGTCGCTGACCGCGAGGCAGTTACGCAGGCCGTTGGTCTTCATGATCACGGCCACACGCTGAGCGGACTGCACGGTATCAGAGCTTTGCGTCTCCGCGATCAAATCGCTGTCGGGAATGCCCAGCGAGTGCAGGTAATCGCGCCCCACTCCGCCTTCGCTGTAGGTGGGATCGTAACCGTAGCCGCCGGTGGTGATGACCACCGGAGCCAAACCCTGGTGAAACAGCTCATAGGCGTGGTCAAGCCGGGCACGGTAGATGGGAGAAGGACGGCCGGCATACTCGGCCGCGCCGAAAACCACGATGGCGGAGGCCGGACGGGCTTCATCGCTGTGTGCCTGCCGCAGAATGCGGGCGCAGGTAATCGCGAACCAGCCGGCGAGAAGGGCGAGAACGAGCGCTGTAATCCAGACTACAGGGTGCTTGCAGCGAGCCCGGTCAGCAAGATCAGCACTCATCCTTCGGCAAAAAACTTGGAAATTTCCTGACTGGGAATGGCGCCTTCGCGCAGGACCTTCCAGCGGGCGTCGGAATCGGTCAGGTCCACGATGGTGGAAGCCACTTCGCGCGGCGAAGTTCCGCCGTCAATAATAATGCCAATGCGGTTCTGCAACTGGTCGCGGACCTCGACCGCAGTGGTGCACTCGGCGGCGCCGCTCAGGTTGGCGGAGGTGGCGGTCATGGGGATGCCGGCCGCCTTGATCACCGCCACCGGAATGGCGGCCGCGGGAATGCGCAGGGCCACGTTGCCCGTATTGGCCGTGACTTTCAGGGGCAGCTTGGAGGCGGCGCGCACGATGATGGTGAGCGGGCCCGGCCAGAATCGCCTGGACAAGGCATAAAATTCCGGCGGCAGCGGCCGCGCCAGTTCTTCCGCCTGCTCGATATTCTCAATCAGCAAGGAGAGCGGCTTGTGCCGGGAGCGGGTTTTGATTTCGTAAACTCTGTCCACGGCGCGCAAGTTGAAAGGGTCAGCGGCCAGGCCGTAAAAGGTATCCGTGGGCATGCCCAGAACTTCGCCCTTGCGGATCTGCTGGGCGGCGTAGCTTACCAGCGACGGCTCCGGGCACTCCTCGCTGATTTTTATGATTTCCGGACGCAATCGGGTCCTTCCCTAGTATCAGCTTGAAAGCGCGAACGCTAACACAAGCCCGCTTCCACCCGCAAGCTAGCGGGGCTGCGAGCGTATGATGCATGCGAGCCTTCTAATAACAGCTTAGCAGGATAGCATTCCCGTGAAGAACCCGCAGGGGGAGCGGTTGCGGCCCGTCACCGGGCGCCACAACGCGTTGCTCAAACTCGTGCGCCGGGCTTTTGCCCGGAGTGAGCTTACCCCCGAGGGCGAATGCGCGGTAGAAGGCGTACGCATTGTCGAAGAGGCCATTCGCAGCGGCCTGCGCCTGCGCGCGGTGCTGTTCAGCGAGTCCGGACAGGCCCGTGCCGCGCGCCTGCTGCCCCAACTGGCCAATCAAGTCGAGACCCTGCTTCTGCCGGACAAGTTGTTTACCAGCGTGGTTCCCAGCGAGAGCCCGCAGGGGGTAGCCGCCCTGGTGCGGGTGAAATCGTATGCTCTGGAGGAACTGCTGGGTGCCGGGAAGAACGCTCCCGCCCTGGTGGTGGCAGTTGCCGGGGTGCAGGATCCGGGAAACCTGGGCACCATCGTGCGCTCAGCCGAGGCTTTCGGCGCCACTGGCGTGCTGCTGGGGGAAAATACAGTCAGCGCGTATAACTCCAAAGCGGTGCGGGCATCGGCCGGCTCGGCCTTCCGAGTGCCACTTCTTAAGCAGGAACTGAAAATGGCGCTTCCGGCATTGCGGCAGCACGGTCTGTGTTTGCTGGCCACGTCGTCGCACAAAGGAACAGCAGTAAACGATGTTCAACTCACCTCCCCCATGGCGCTGCTGGTAGGAAGCGAGGGAGCGGGTCTGGCGCGTGAAATTATGGCGCTGGTGGACGAGGTGGTCGCCATTCCTCATTCGCCCAGAGTGGAATCCTTGAATGTAGGCATGGCCGCATCTATTGTGCTGTACGAAGCCGCAAGGCAAAGAACTCTTTTCACCACGGAGACACAGAGGCACGGAGAGGAACAAGGTAATAAAAATCTGGGCAAGGACAAGTAGATGCTGGATACAACTAGCGCGCGAATCGTATTCATAGATTCGTCACAGGAACCTCTATGGGCTCTCCGCTAATATCACGGTTGGATACACCCGGGGGTGAACCATGGGTGTAGTTGAGATTTTGAAGCACGTCTTTCTTGATGAGTTTCTATTGTGAATTTGTGATTTTCTCTGTGTCTCTGTGCCTCTGTGGTGAAGAGACTTGAACCTGTTTCAGCCCATACCGGGGGATGAAAGCGGCGACCGCACGCGGCCGCTGGCCGACCGCATGCGCCCGCGCACGCTGGAGGAGTTTATCGGCCAGGAGCACCTGGTCGGGCCGGGCAAACCGCTGCGCACCCAAATTGACCGCGACGACACCGGCTCCATCATCTTCTGGGGCCCGCCGGGCGTGGGCAAAACCACGCTGGCCAAGGTGATCGCCCGACTGACCCGGGCGGAGTTCATCGAATTTTCCGCCGTGCTCGCCGGCATCAAAGAGATCAAGCAGGTCATGGCCGACGCCGACAAGGCGCGCCAGTATGGCACCCGCACCATTGTTTTTATTGATGAAATCCACCGCTTCAACAAGGCGCAGCAGGATGCCTTCCTTCCCTACGTGGAAAGCGGCGCGATTCGGTTGATTGGCGCCACCACGGAGAACCCGTCGTTCGAAATTATTTCCGCGCTGCTCTCGCGCTGCCGGGTTTACGTGCTCAACCCGCTCACCGAGGAGCAGATCGTAACGCTGCTGCGCCGCGCGCTGGCCGATAAGGAGCGCGGCCTGGGGGAAATGCAACTGCAGGCCGGCGACGAAGCCCTGGCCCGAATTGCCGCTTACTCCAGCGGCGACGCGCGCAGCGCCTACAACGCCCTCGAGGTCGCGGCCGGGCTGGCAATGCAGCAGCACAGCGGCAAAGCGGGCGCTGAAATCACTAACGCTATCGTCCAGGACGCGCTGCAGAAGCGGGTGCTGCTCTACGACAAGGCGGGCGAGGAGCACTACAACCTTATCTCCGCCCTGCACAAATCGGTGCGCAACAGCGATCCTGATGCCACCCTGTACTGGCTGGGACGAATGCTGGAGGCGGGCGAAGACCCGCTGTACGTGGCGCGCCGCCTGGTGCGCATGGCGGTGGAGGACGTCGGCCTGGCCGATCCCCAGGCGCTGGCGCTCACCGTCGCGGCCCGCGACGCGGTGGACTTCATCGGCATGCCCGAGGGCAACCTGGCGCTGGCCGAAGCAGCGGTGTATCTGGCGCTGGCACCCAAGTCGAACGCGCTCTACACCGCCTATGGTGCGGTGCAGCAGGACGTGGAGCAAACCGTGGCGCAGCCTGTTCCTTTGCACCTGCGCAACGCGCCCACCGGGCTGATGAAATCCATGGGTTACGGCAAGGATTACCAGTACGCGCACAACTTCGAAGGCAAAGTCGCGGATATGCAGTGCCTGCCAGACAATCTGCGCGGCCGCGTTTATTACCAGCCCACCGCTGAAGGCGTGGAACGCCGTATTCGCGAGCGCATGGAAGAGATCAGGAAACGCCGCGCGCAAGCCGCGCCCCACATCCCAGAGCGGGATAAAAAAGAATCGTAACCTCGGTCCCGCAAATCCAAATTCAGGAGTCAGAAGTCGGCAAGTTGACCATTCCTTGAGTCTGAGTTTTTTGCCGATTCCCGACTTCTGACTCCCGACTACCTGTTTTTTGGAGGTCAGCCGTGGCCGCCTATCCGAGACCGATTGCCGAGGACACATTTGCGCCGGTTGCTTCCGACGACAGCGAAGGACTGCTTCTGCTGCATCGCGCCGCCCGGGAGATGGGTTCGATTCTGGATCTTGAACTGCTGATCGAGCGCATCGTGCACGACGTTTCCCGCTGGTTTGGCGTCCTGGAAGCCAACATCTACCTGCGGGAAGGCGAGGGCTCCGACATGACGCTGGCGGCGGTACACGGTTGCTCGCTGCATCGCAAGGGCCACCACTTACAGCCGGGAGACGGAATCGTGGGCCGTGTGGCGACGACGGGACGCATGCACTACGCCCCGGACGTCAGTTTGGATCCCTACTACGTGGCCTGCGAGCCGAACACCCGTTCCGAAGTGGGATTTCCGCTGAAAGTGAACGGCAAGGTCATTGGCGTTTTCACCGCGGCGCACCCCGATGTAAACGGCTTTTGCGAAGAGAAACTGCAGCTGCTGCAGGCCCTGGGGTGCCACATTGAGGTAGCGGTACAGAACGCCCGCCTGTTCCGCGAGCAGCGCCTGGCGCGCCAGCGCATGGATCGCGAAGCGCAGGAAGCGCGGCAGATTCAGGAAGCCTTGTTCCCCAAGAGCTCACCCCTGGTGCCCGGGTATAAGATCAGCGGCTTCTCGGTTCCCGCCGGAGCGGTGGGCGGCGACTGGTATGACTTCATTCCCCTGAGCCAGGGGCGCTGGGGGCTGGTGCTGGCGGACGCTTCCGGCAAGGGCACGGCGGCGGCGCTGATGATGTCGGCGGCGAGGGGAATCTTGCGCTCTCTGGCGGAAAACTGCGCCGCTCCGGGTGAAGTGCTCGACCGCCTGAACCGTTTGTTGCTCAACGATTTTCCGGTCGGCCGCTTTGTGACCATGCTGTATGCGGTGCTCGATCCCGCGGCCCGGACGCTCAGTATCGCCAACGCCGGCCATCCCTGGCCGCTGCTGGCCAATGGCAGCGCCGCCCAAGTGGTCAGCGGGGCCAACGGCTTACCCATCGGATTTGCCCAGGAGAATTTCGCCCAAACCCGCATTGAACTGGCGCCGGGCGCGCGCGTGCTCTTTTACAGCGACGGAATCAGCGAGGCGGAAAATGTAAGCGGCGAGGATTACGGCAGCCGGCTATTGCAGGTGCTAAATTCAGGATCGGAGCTTTGCGCGGAACGAGTTCTGGACGACGTCCGCGCCTTCGCTGCCGGCCGCGGACTGCAGGACGATGCCACCGTGATTCTGGTGAAAGCAGAGTGAGAGAGGTTTGTGATTTGGCAATCTGGGGTCGCCGTAGAACTAGTTTGAACGCACGTGCGGGGCAAAGTTAGCGATTACAAATTACCCAATTACAAATCGTCCGTCATCCCGCCAGTCGATCCTCTTTGGCGTTCGCTTGGTTCACCCGCTCCCAGTTGCCGTCCCGGGTACGCCAGAAAAGCGCCACTGGATCTGCGCCGCCATATTGCTCTTCCCCGCAGACGCAGGTTACATA
>DATGGJ010000384.1:0-1626 GCA_035308585.1 Terriglobales bacterium | reverse complement strand
CTCACCACCACCACTTCGCACGAATTGTGCGAAGCCATCACCGATCCTGTTCCCGGGCAGGGCTGGTACGACGACGCCAACGGCGAAATCGGCGACATCTGCGCCTGGAAAACCAAGAAGCTGGGTAACTACATGGTGCAGCTGGAGTGGTCGAACCGGGCGAATGCGTGTGTGTGAGAAAAGCAGCGGTTAGCAATTAGCATTTGGCCAGCCACGAGTTTTGCCGGCACTCCAGAACCCTTCAGGGGCTAAATGCTAACTGCTAATTGCTCCATGCTTCTCACCCGACGTAACTGTCTGAACAAAATGGCCGCCGCTGCCGGCGCGCTGGCGCTGCGCCCGAGCTTGCTGGCGGCGGAGCATCCAACCCCCGCCACCCGCCGTACCCCGGCGCTGGCGGAATACGAGCGCTTGCGCTTTGGGGTCTCTTACCACTTCAGCATGAACACCTTCACCGGCAATGACTACGAGACTGGCTCGGTGCCCGCCTCCACCTACAATCCCGCCCATCTTGATGTGCGGCAGTGGATCCGTGTGGCTCGCGACTTGGGCGCGCGCTACGCCGTGCTTACCGCCAAGCACATGTCGGGATTCTGCCTGTGGGATTCAAAGAACTACGACTACGACGTGGCGGCCAGCGGTAACAAAACCGACGTAGTGGCGGCTTTCGTGGCCGCCTGCCGCGAATATGGACTGCGGTCCGGCTTTTACTACTGCATCCTCGATCCTCACAACGAAGGCAGGTTCGATTGGGATGCACCAATCGGCGACAAATATTACGCACTGATCAAGCAGCAGTTGACGGAACTGCACTCGCGCTACCGCAACACCTTCTACCAGCTGCTGGACATTACCTGGAAAATTTCTCCACCGCAGCGCTGGGAGCTCTATCGGCTGATCAAAAGCTACAGTCCGAATTGCATCGTCGTGATGAACCAGGCGTATTACCAGAGCAAGCGCAACCAGGGACGGATCTGCGAGCCGGCGAGCTGGCCTACGGACGTCATCAACGGCGAAGACTGTCTGCCTCCGCCCGGAGGACATAATCCGCACGTGGTTTTCGAAGGTGAGCGGTACTACATGCCCTTTGAGAGCTGGATTCCCACTGGGCCCCCTTATAAGCCCATGCCGCCCATGAACAGCTGGTTCTGGCGTCCGGGATTCAAGATGCAGCCTGCGGAGGTGATTGCCCAGGATTATCGCGAGTGCATGGAGCGCAAAGCCAACCTGCTGTTGAATCTCTCGCCGGATACAAGCGGGCAGCTGCCGGAAGAGTCGGTGGCCACGCTGCAGCAGGTATCCGGCATGATCAGCGGTTATCGTCCCGGCTGAGCGGCCAAGGCCGCCAGGCACTCTTTGCCGGTAGCCTGCGTGTGGCGGATGTGGACAATGGTCGCGGCGAGGTCGTTTTGCTCGTTTAAGTGGTTATCCGCTGAACCACTCTTGGGCCTGGTGAAATCCATCTGGCAAGATCATTATTGGCGCGGGGCGGGGCGCACCAGCCACTTCAGGAACATATTCACCAGCATCAGGACGATGGCGCCGATGAAGGCCGCGCCGAAACTGGTTATGCGGAATCCGGGGACAAACGCCGAAGCCAGTTCCAGCATGAGGGCATTGATAATG
>DATGGJ010000383.1:0-5162 GCA_035308585.1 Terriglobales bacterium | reverse complement strand
GACCGGCTTCCTCCAGACCTCGACCGGCTTCCGCGCCGCGAACTGGCGCGAGCCGAGGAGGCGGAACGGCTGCTGCTGCTCTGCCGGCCTTGTTCACGTCCCGCAGCAGGTTTCGCGCGTCGCGATGTTTTCCTTCCACTCGCCCTGCCCGCCGCAGTTTCGCGTCCTATGAGCTTGTTGAAGTTGCTCTGCTCTCCGCCTGCGGTCTCATCCTCTACCAGCAGCGCCAGATTGTTCTCGTCAAATTTCTGCAGCCACTCATCCCATTCGATGGGCTCGAGCGAAGTTTCCCCACTGTAACCTGGAAAATCGAGGCGGATCATCCCTACGTCTTCCTCACTCCCCGTGCCGCGCACGCACGCGGGCTGTGCGTCGCGCTCTTCCGCCCAGTTGCGAATTTCGTCATGGTCGGTTAGCACCCTGGATTTTCTTGCCATCGCGTCCTCCTGTGAACTTGCCATTGGGATGCCTACGCCTGCAGATGAGGTTATCTGTCGGGCTGGCGGCAGTGTGCAAGCTGACGGAAAAGCTGCGGAGAGCATTACGCTGCTGCATCCGGACAGGAGGAACTCGGCCTGAATGCTTAATGAAGGTGAACCAGAGCCGCCAGCACCACACCAAAGGCCGCCACGCCAAAGGTAAGGAAGGCCACGTAGTCGCCGATATGGCCGCTGTGGATGGAGCGCAAGCCGCGAACAGTCAGCGCAACTGGCCGCACCAGCGCATGTTTGGCGGGCCAATAGCGGGAAAGGGAAAGAAAGGCCAGGCCAAGGGCAGCAGCGGTTGTGGCCAACGACCACACCACTCCTTTGCCCATGGGTGTATGTTCTTCTTCCGCAGGCGTAACCGGAACCCAGGCATGTTCCAGCACGCGCGCCTGGTAGCCGGCGCGGTCCTGCATGACAGTAGCCGCGGTGCGGGCGGCACGTTTAAGCCCCGGCGTCAGGCCAGTGGCAATGGCCAGCAGCACCAGGACAGCAGCGGGAAGAAACATGGCGGCAGGAATACCATGTGAAGGCTGGCTGGTCTCGCGGTCTTCCTTAATCTTCTTATCACCGGCAGTTTCGGCTCCTTCGCCTTTGCCCATCCCCCGGAAGACGCGGCCCCAAACGCGCAGCACAGCGGCCGCCGTCAGCAGCCCGGAAAAGAAAAATATGGCGCGGACCCAGCCCTGGCCGATCTCGCCAGCCGCGTCAATCATGGCCGATTCGCCGCGGAAGGTGGCAAAGCCCGGCATGGACGCCAATCCCAATGCGGCGGCAAAGAAGACCACACTGGTAGCGCGCAGCTCACGCGCCCGGCCGTGCAGCTCCAGTTCATCCACGCTGCTGAAGCGGTGCAGCAGCAGCCCGGCAACCAGGAACAGAGCTGCCTTGACCATTCCATGTCCCACTACATAGAGAGCCACTCCGGCCAGCGCACTCGCCTTGAGCAGCCCAAAGCCGATGGTCAGCAGGCCAACGTGGCTGATGGTGGAGAATGCCAGCAGGCGCTTGATGTGGCGCTGGCCAAAACACATGACCGCGCCCACCACCGCGGTTATGGAGCCCAAGGCCAGCAGCAGGCCTCGTATCTCCCAGCGATGCGCCGCGAAAGGGCCGTCGAAGATGGTCCAGTAAACGCGGAGCACAGCATAGATGCCTAACTCCACCATAATCCCGGAAAACAGCACGCATACCGGCGTGGGCGCCACCGCGTGCGCATCCGCCAGCCAGAAATGAAAGGGGATAACAGCCGCCTTGATGAAAAATCCGGCCATGATGAACACGAACGCGGTAATCACCAGGCCATCCAGATTGCCGCCCAGGGTGCGGCCGATCTGGGCCATGTTGAGGGCGCCGGTGCGGCCATAAAGCAGACCGATGCCGCTGAGCACCAGGAACGCGCCTACAGTATTGGTGATGGCGAAATTCAGCGCCCCTTGCATGGATTCCGGCTCCTCCACCTTGTAGCCACAAAGAGCGAAAGCGGAGGCGCTCATCAATTCGAAGAACACGAAGAGATTGAACAGGTCCCCGGTGAGAGTGAAGCCGCACATCGCCCCCAGGAACCCCAGCATGAGCACGTGAAACAGAGTGCCGACGGTTTCGAAATAGTGAAGGGAGAATACCAGCGCCGCCAGAACCAGCAAGCTGGTAAAGACGGCGGCGCCCGCGCCCATGGGATCAATCACAAAGGAAATTCCCAGGGCCACGCCGGCGCGCGGCGTCCAGCCACCAAACCAATGAATGACCGGCTGGGTGCGGGCCTGCAGCAGCAGTTCTCCGCAGATCAGCCCGGTGGCGATGGTTGCCAGGATGGCCAGCGCGTCCGCCCAGCGGCGAGAGAGAAACTTGTTAAGAGCGGAAAGAATGGCCGCTGCGGAAAGCGGGATTACAACCGGCAGCGGAGCCAGAGCGGACATTCAGCCTTCCAGCGCCTTCAGTTTGTCAGGGTCGAGGGTGTTGGTGTGCTTCTGCAACTGCAGGGCCAAGGCAAGCAGCAGCGCGACAACCGTCGCTTCCACCACAATGTCGGTGAGCATAAGCGCCTGCACCACGGGATCCACAGCCGGCGTGCCCACCCGCACGCCGGCGAAAACGGGGGCGGTGCCGCCCACGCGGTAGCCAATCGAGAGCAGCAACACGTATGTGGAAGACTGCAGCACCGCCAGGCAGATCACCAGGTGGACGAAATTGCGGCTGGTGACGATTCCGTACAATCCGATGACGAAGAGCCAAACCGCCACCACATAAGGGAAGAAACTCATTTGCCGCCTCGCAGCCGGATTTCCAGTGTCTGTTCCAGGAAAGCGTAGAGCAGCAACACGAAACCGGCGGCTACTTCCAGACCGGTAGCCAGGTCAATGAGGGCGATGGTTCCGCCGGAAGTAATCGTCCCGGTGGTACCGAGGGCTGCCACGTTGCGCAGGTAAGCGCCGCCCAGAATAAGGCCGGCTAATCCGATGGCGAGGTAGCCAAATGCGCCTAGCGCCTCGCCTATCTCAACCAGCGTGTGCGAGGTGATTTGTTTGAACTTCTTCAGGTCGCCGGCCAGGTATACCAGCAGGGGCGCGGTGGCCAGGACCACCCCGCCCTGGAAACCTCCGCCGGGCGTGAGTTGCCCGTGAGCCACGATGTACAAGCCAAAGACGACGAGCGGCCCCACCAGGGCCAGCGTGAGCACGCGTGTGGCGTCACTGGGCTCCGGAGCCTGCCGTTCCGGACTTTTATCCGAGAGGTTCTGGTCCCGGTGCTCGCTCTTATCCTCTTCCCGCTGGCGGCGCAGAAGGACCGTTCCTCCGACGACAGACATGAAGAGGATGAATTCTTCTCCCAACGTGTCGAAGCCGCGATAATCGAAGTTCACAGCCGTGACCACATCGGTAACATGTCGCTCATAAGTCGCAACCTGGTTCAAAACGTCGCCATAAGGGCCGCGATAATGTCCAACCGCCGGCAGCCCCGTCAATCCCCAGAGGTACACACCGGCAAACCCAGCCACCGACAACAGGAAGAAAACAATACGCGGGCTGCGCTTCATGCGGCTTTCTTCTCCTTGCGGCGCACCTGTTCTTCTTCTTCGTGGCGGCGGATTTTGGTCAGCGCGAGCAGGATCATCAGGGGCAGGGCCACGGCGCCAATCACAATCTGCGACAAGGCCACATCCGGCGCCTGAAAAATGAAAAACATCAGCGCCATGACGAGCCCGTAGAAGCTGATGCCGACCGCCTGTTTGGCGGGATCGCGGGTCAACACCACCGCCGTTGCGGTCACTGCCACAAAGCTCAGAATGGTGAATTGCAGAAACAGCATGATTTACTGACCTACCGTTGGTGCCGCCCTTCTGTAATCTGATCCAGCCCCTCGATCTTCTCGTCCGGCGCCGGCTGCCAATGGCCGAGCTCGCGCACCCTGGCCGCGCGCGCGGTAGCGTGAGTCAGTACGGCGTTCATCAGAAAGAGCACCACCACGATCAGGCTCATCTTGATGGCCGCCTGGCCCCAGCCCTGCTGAATGACCACGGCAATCAGCAGAGCTACGGTCGCAACCGTGCTCACGGTAGCCATGTAATGCAGGCGCTCGAAAAAATCCTTCATTACCGCGATGCCCAAGCAGCAGATCAGGCAGGTCAGCACCGCGACCCAGACCAGCACTTCCACCGCTATGGTGGCCGCGCTCATAGCCAGCGCTCCAGGAATCGGGCGAACACCAGCCCGCCCCCAAAGGAGAGCAAGGCCAGGGCGAGCCCCAGGTCATAGAAACTAACCCGACCCATGCCTTCGGACAGCATCACCAGCAGCAAGGTGACGATCATGCCCGCCATTTCCAGGCCCACCAGGCGCTCCATCACATCCCCGCGGAAGCTGGCAATGCCGCAGGGCACCAGCGCGAAAAGCAGTACCGACGAGCCCAGCAGCCACACGTTCATCCCGTGGCTCCCAGTTTTTTGGTCACCAGGGGCGTGCCCGTGGGCGACACCTGGTGAACCAGCATCAAATTTCGTTTCTTATCAATGCCCACCACGATGAAATTGGGCGGAATAGTGGTGAGGGTAATGGCGAGGGCGCGGCGCGCCGCGGACTCGGCATCATCCCCGCCAGCGCGGAAAGGCACCACCCGGAACTGCGCCTCCGACTTTTTCCCCGCCAGGCGCTTGAGCAGCGCCCACAGGATGGCTGCCGAACCGGTCAGCACGTACCAGGGTTCCCAGGAAAACAGCCACAACCATTGGCCCCGCGGGCGAAACTTGGCAAAGCCTTGCGCCTTGACCACACCATCAGCGACCGCTCCCATGCCGGCGGCGCATACCCCCGCCACCAACTCGGCGTGCTGGGTGGTGCTGACGAACAGCATCCACAAGCCGAGCAGAAACAGGAATTCAACACCGGAGAACGTTATGGCTTTGAAGACCCTGCCGCGCAATCAGGCCGCCCTTTTACAGCTTTCCCGCTCTCAAGTAGAAAGCAGAGTAGAGGGGCAGGTTGCCCGGCGCCAGGAAAGACCTGGACAACCACTTCGTTCCAAGCGGACCAACGCGGCGGGAGGTGGGGAATTTGCGGGATCAGCCTTCCTGGTCAGCTTTCACTTGCCCGTAATTGAGCAGGCTCACGATTATTACTCCGCCCACGATGTTGCCCATGGTGGCAAATGCCAGCCAATGGAAGTACTGGCTCACCGGCA
>DATGGJ010000382.1:0-2046 GCA_035308585.1 Terriglobales bacterium | reverse complement strand
GTTCCGGAACATCCCCCGAAGGTCGAAGGCCGCGGTACCGTGCATCAGGCTCGCTGACGCCTCCGGAGCCCAGGAAACGTAGTCGCGGAACCCTTCCTTCGCCGTTCCCCTCGTCGGGTACAGAAACAGGATACGCTTCCGTGGCTCCTTCCGAAGTTGGCCTGCAATCCACCGCCAGGCCCCGAGCGTCTTTCCGCTGCCGCACGACGACAGTAGCAGACTGCGGGGCGGAAGATCCGAGGTAACCGTTCATCCGACCGCCGGGCACAGCGGCAGCCTTGCCGCATTTCTATAATGCCGTCATGGCCACGGTCCTTTGTCCCGGCTGCCAGGAGCGTGACGCACGCATTGCCGCGCTCGAGCAGCAGGTCGCTGAACTCCAGGCAGCCGTCCGCGACCTCACCGCGCGCCTGGGCACCAACGCCACCAATTCCGGCACCCCGCCCTCAGCCAACCCGCCCGGCGCCCCCAAGCCCGTCACCAAGCAGCGCACCGGCAAAAAGCCGGGCGGCCAGCCCGGACATCCTCCGCGCTTGAAGCAGCGGCTACCACCGGAGCGTCTCCACCAGGTCATCCCGTTCGTCCCCAGCCACTGTGACCGCTGCCAGGAGCTGTTGCCGTCCCAGGCGGCGCCCGACGATCCCGCCCCCACCTGGCATCAAGTGGCAGAGGTGCCCAAGTTGGCGGCCCTGGTCACCGAATACCAGGGACACTACCGCACCTGCCCCTGCTGTGGCCAACTCAACCACGCTCCCATCCCCGCAAACCTCAAAGCCCACAGCATCGGCCCGCGCCTGGCCGCCACCCTGGGCTACCTGGCCGGCTCCCACCGCGCCAGCACGCGCGGCCTGGAGGAGATCACCGAGGACGTCTTCGACGTACCCATCTCCCTGGGCACGGTGGCCAATCTGCGTGCAGAGGTCAGCGCGGCCCTGGCCCCGGCCCACGCCCAGGCCATCCAGGCCGTCCGGGATGCCCCGGTCAAGAACGTCGATGAAACCAGTTGGAAACTGGCCGGCAAACTGTGCTGGCTGTGGGTGGCGGCGACGAGCACGGTGGCGGCCTTCCTGATCCACGGCAAGCGAAGTTGGAAAGCCTTGACGGCGCTGCTGGGTGAAAAGGTGAAAGGGTTCGTGTGCAGCGACCGGTGGAGCGCCTACGCCCGGCTGTCGCCCTACTGCCGCCAGATCTGTTGGGCGCACCTCAAGCGGGACTTCCAGAAGTTGGTGGATCGGGGCGGTGCGGCGGCGCGGTTGGGACAGCAGTTGCTGGGACTGACCGAGCGCGTGTTCACGGAGTGGCACCTGTTCCGCGGGGGCGGCTGTGATCGGCGCCAGTTGCAAAGGCGGTTGGACGGTCCGGCGCGTGCCTTGGAGCGGGTACTCCGGGCTGGGCGGCGCTGCGCCGATGGCAAGGCGGCAACGTTCTGCGTCAACGTGCTGGAGTTGTTGCCGGCGGTGTGGCGGTTTGTGGTCAGCGCGGGTGTGGAACCGACGAACAACCATGCGGAGCGGGTGCTGCGCCGCGGCGTCCTGTGGCGGAAGAATGCCTTTGGCTCGCACAGCGAGGAAGGGTGCCGCTTCGTGGAGCGGATGCTGACGGTGGTGCAGACGCGCCGGTTGCAAGGCCGCTCGGTTCTCGCCTACTTGTACGAAGCGTTGGTAGCACATCGCCAGGCTCTCCCCGCCCCCACGCTTCTCGTCGCCGGGTGATCGGTTACGCGGCTGGTATCGGATCAGAAATACCGAAACTGGGGAGTTTGTGACGGGGACCATTGATGCGTATGGCAACTTTGTTCCCGGTGAGAAGGTGTTAACTCTTCGGGGCGGTAACGGACGCCAGCTTCAGCTTGAAGCACTCGCCGAGCAGTGGAACAGCCCGTTCGCTATGCAGGCAGGCATCCCTGATCTGATCGACCTTTCCAAACCGGCCAATGTTTGGGGGTTGGATGGGCGGAATCTACAATCTTATTTCCGACGAAAAGGTTTTGATAGCAAATTGGAGCCACCCAAAGCAGGAACTTCAGGCAGGGCTGAAGTTTTTAAG
>DATGGJ010000381.1:0-1853 GCA_035308585.1 Terriglobales bacterium | reverse complement strand
CCCATGCGCGGTTGAAGCTCGTAATCAGCGCGATTTTCTTGCTTCGCGACCATCCCTTGATCTGCTTCTCCCGCTCGATGGCGGCTCCCGCGAAATAGAAAAGTTCATAGTAGACCAGGCGCGTGAGGTTGTAGCGGGCCGTGAAGCCCGGTACCAATTTATTTTTGTGCTCGAAGACGCGCCGAGGCAGGTTTCCGGTGACGCCCGTGTATAGCACGTGCGAGCGCGGCCGGTTGGTCATGATGTAGACGTAGAAATGTTTTGCTGGGCGCATAACGCTCCAGTGCTGCACGCAAGATGCTTCGGGCCTGAAGGCCCTCTGCATGACTCCATCAGCTTAGTTGCGCATTGCAGCATTGTCAGTGGCGCGAAGCGGGATTGTAATTGTGCTCCCATTTCCGGCGGTGCTGCACGCGAGATCCCTTGGGGCTGAGGCCCGCTCGGGATGACGCCGAAGAAGGGTTGGCGTCATGCTGAGGGCCTTCAGGCCCGAAGCATCTCGCATGCATTGCCTACCCGTACAGCTCCTCCAGCATCGCGTACGCGCGCCGCAGATGGGGAATGACGATGCTGCCACCCACCACCAGGGCCACGTTGAGCGCCTCTTCCTGCTCGGCGCGGCTGGCCTCCAGACGATAGGACTGAATGATGTGGTAATTGATGCAGTCGTCGCAGCGCAGCCCCGCCGACACCACCAAACCCATCAGTTCCTTGTACTTGGCCGGAATCGCCCCTTCCAGGTAGGTATTGTGGTCAATGTTGTAGAAACGCTTCACCAGGTAGTTGTCGGCCTTTTCCACATTGGCGTTCAGCCTCTGCCGGGTTTCGATAAACTGCCGCGCCAGCGGGCTCCTGGCTGCGACTTGCTGTTCGGTGAATTTATAAGTGGGTTCGCGTCGCTCGGTCATAGGGCAAAAAGATATCAAAACCACCCCACTCCCCGGTCTGCACGTCCCATTCAGACATGCTGTATGAGCAAAAATCGCACCTCCCACTTTGGGAATGGGCATCCGGAGCCCCTCCCTGGTGAATCTCTCCCCTGGCTTGACCAAACTGAATGTAAAGGGCATGATGCGCGATTGTCTTGCGCCAGAACACTGGGGTCGCCGAGGCTCCGGCAGGCATAAGGTTCCCCAGGGCCCTGGATCCTGAACGGGAGGACTCATATATGGCTACCGAGGTCAGAACAGAGATCAAGGCATTGGCTAAGAGCTACGGGCAAAACATCGAGACGGACCTGGCGCTGGAGTTCCTGCGGGTAGTGGAAAACGCTGCCATCGCCTCCGCCCACACCATGGGCCAGGGAGAACGCAAACTGGCCGACGAAAAGGCCACCACCGCCATGCGCAAGACTATGGACACGGTGCCCATGCGCGGCACCATCGTCATCGGGGAGGGTGAACGTGACGAGGCCCCCATGCTTTTTATCGGCGAACAGGTAGGAGCCTCGTTTCCTGACGGCACCAAGGTCCCGGAGGTTGACATTGCCGTAGACCCGCTGGAGGGCACCAACTTGTGCGCCACCGGCGCTCCCGGCGCCATCACCGTGCTGGCAGCTTCGGAAAAGGGCGGCCTGCTGAACGCGCCCGACTGCTACATGGAGAAAATTGTGGTCGGGCCTTCCTGCCATGGGGCCGTGGATCTGGACGCGCCGGTTCGCGACAACCTGAAGAACATTGCCCGCCGGCTGGGCCGCGATGTGGATGACCTGGTGGTGGTAGTGCTGGACCGGCCACGCCATGAAAAACTGATCAATGATATTCGCCAGGCGGGAGCGCGCATCAAGCTGATTGGGGATGGCGACCTTTCCGCCGGCATTGCCGCGGCCGTAATCGGCACAGGGGTGCATGTTG
>DATGGJ010000380.1:0-4743 GCA_035308585.1 Terriglobales bacterium | reverse complement strand
TCGGCAATTCATGCTGGGTTTCGATGTGGACCCGTCGCAAACCGCGCGCCTGCTCTCCAATCCCGCTCAAAATGGCGTAATGCCAAAAGACAACGACGAGATACTCAGGCGCGAGGATGAAATCCTTCACATTTTTGTGGACCTTTGCTCTCTCTTTCATCGTGAACCCAAGGTCGAGGGAACCAATTCCGCAGAGGTAGCCAGCGCCGAAACTCAGCTTTTCACCTATCTTCGGGCGCTCGATACACGCGGCGCGGGGCTTCCATCCGGCTTTGTTGACGCCCTTCAGAGAACCCTGGCGTATTACGGAGTGCAGACGCTGGAGCGTTCGCCGGAACTGGAGCAGGCCCTGCTCTGGGTTTACAAGTCGCATCAGCGTATCGAGCAGCAGACGGCCCTGGTTCTTGCAGTGCTGGAGCGCCGGTTGAGGCAGATGGAGGTCTACGCTCCCAAGCCTGACGAAGCTTTCCGAGCGCTGCTCGAGCGCATAATTTCGGTTACGCGTGGGACCTTGCCGGCGGTCAGCGATTTGGCCCAGGAACTACGCTATCGCTGTTTCGATCAACCCGTGTTCGAGCGCGCTCGTCAGCAGCTCTATGACCAGATGGAAGATTACCTGTCCTATCTAACTGGTGAGCCGCAACCGGGCGACCGAGCCTTGCTTTCTCGCGCCCTGATTGAGTGTCCTCAGCCGTTAATGGGCCTGTTCTCCCGCCGTTTCGCCGGCGCTCAACCCGCCGCTCGGCAACTGATGCTGGAAGTGCTCACCTGGAGGTATTACCGGGCGGCCGGCCTCTCCCAGTTCCGCACATTGAACCTGAATGGCCAATGCGTGGTGTCCGCCGAATACGATGAGGATGGGAAGCGTGTTCATCTCTTCACCACGTGCGTCGAGTATGGCAGCCTGACCGAGGCAGCCCAAGCCCTGTTCCCGATGATTGAGGAAGTGCCGGCGGACCGGGATGTCGCCATTGATTTTTACTTGTGGCGTTCTGCTTCGGGGGACGAAGCTGAGGCCGCGCAGCAGGAAGTTTACTCGCGGTTGAACCAGGCGGGCTTTCCCCGTCCTATTCAGCGCATTGTAGTGATCGCCGGCGGCGCCACGAACGGCTGGGGCATCAGCGGGACGCAACATTTCACTTACCGGCTCCGCGACAACACTTATCAGGAAAAGGAGCTCTACCGGGGAATTCATCCCATGATGGGCAAACGCCTGCATCTCTGGAGGCTCGCGAATTTCAAAATTGAGCGGCTGCCTTCAGTTGAGGATGTGTATCTGATCCACGGCACCGCCCGTGACAATCCCAAGGATGAACGCCTGTTCGCGGTGGCGGAGGTACGCGATGTCACGCCCGTCCGCGATCAGGCCGGCCACATCGTGCAATTGCCCCACATGGAGCGAATGTTCGCGGAGGCCATGGCCGGCATAAGGCTGTTCCAGTCGCGCCGGCAATTGAAGGATCGTCTGCACTGGAATCGCATCCTCCTTTATGTTTGGCCGCCGCTTCACCTGGGTATGGAGGAATTCCACACCATATTGCGCAGGCTCGCGCCCTCCATGGAGGGCTTGGGTCTGGAGCAGGTGGTGGTGTGTGGCCGCATTCCCCATCCTCAAAGCGGCGAATTGCGGGAAATGGTGGTTCGTATTTCCCTTCCCGCGGGCGCTGGTTTGCGTGTGACCATTCGCCCTGCCACCAATTCGCAACCGCTTAAGCCTTTAAGCGAATATGAGCAGAAGGTCATTCGCATGCGCCGGCGCGGCCTTATTTACCCCTACGAGATCATTGAAATGCTGACGCCTGCCGAAGATGCTCCCGGCGGACTGCCCCCAGGGGAGTTCGTGGAACATGACCTGAGCCCGGATGGCCATCTCGTGCCCGTCAACCGGCCTCATGGCCAGAATAAAGCCAACGTCATCAGCGGGGTGATTCGCAACTTTACCTCGAAATACCCGGAGGGTATGACTCGGGTTCTGCTGCTGGGCGACCCCAGCAGGGACCTTGGCGCCATCGCTGAACCCGAGTGTCGCCGCATCATCGCGGCTTTGGATCTGGCGGAAAGGATGGGTGTTCCCCTGGAATGGTTTCCCATCTCCGCCGGCGCCAAAATTTCCATGGACAGCGGCGTGGAGAACATGGACTGGATTGCCCGCGTCCTGCGTCGCCTTGTCGAGTTCACCCAGGCGGGCGGTGAGATAAACCTGGTGGTGGACGGTATCAACGTTGGAGCACAGCCGTATTGGAACGCAGAAGCCACCATGCTGATGCATACCCGCGGCATCCTGATCATGACTCCTAATGCGGCTATGGTGCTTACGGGGAAACGGGCGCTGGACTATTCCGGCAGCGTTTCTGCGGAAGACAATCAGGGCATCGGCGGCTACAGCCGGATCATGGGTCTGAACGGACAGGCCCAGTACTGGGCGCAGGACATTCACGAGGCCTGCCATATCCTGTTGCGCCACTACGAACTGACCTACGTTATGCCCGGGGAGCGGTTTCCCCGGCCCGCGATTACTACCGATCCCAGCGAACGTGATGTCTGCGCCTGTCGCCATGCCGATGACAACGAAAATGGTTTCACGCGCGTGGGCGAGATCTTTTCCGATGAGACCAATCCCGGACGCAAGAAGTCTTTCGACATCCGCCGGGTAATGAAGGCGGCAATTGACCAGGACCATCCGCCGCTTGAGCGCTGGGCCGGCATGCAGGGCGCCGAAACAGCAGTCGTTTGGGATGCCCACCTCGGAGGCTACCCGGTGTGCCTGATTGGCATCGAGTCCAAGCCCGTGCCTCGCCTGGGTTTTGTTCCCGCTGATGGACCAGACCAATGGACCGCCGGCACCCTCTTTCCTCTGTCCTCCAAGAAGGTGGCGCGCGCCATCAATGCCGCCAGCAACAACCGGCCGGTTGTGCTGCTGGCCAACCTTTCCGGATTTGATGGGTCTCCCGAGTCGTTGCGCAAGCTGCAGTTGGAGTATGGGGCCGAGATCGGCCGAGCGGTGGTGAACTTCAAAGGTCCGATGGTATTTTGCGTCATCTCCCGCTACCACGGCGGCGCCTACGTGGTCTTTTCGCGAGTGCTGAACGAAAACCTGGAGGTGACGGCGCTGGAAGGAACTTACGCCTCCGTGATCGGCGGCGCTCCCGCCGCTGCGGTGGTTTTCGCCAGTGAAGTGGAAGCGAGGGCGCGCAAAGATTCACGTTTGCAGGTCTTAGCCGATGCGATGACCCAAGCGGACGGTGTGGAGAAAGGGCGCTTGCGCGCCCAGTGGAACGAACTCTTCAAAATCATACATTCCGAAAAACTGGGGGAAATGGCAGCTGAGTTCGATGGCATCCACACCGTACAGCGGGCCCTGGGAGTAGGGGCCCTGCACCGCATTATCGCGCCTTCGCATCTTCGCCCGTATCTCATCCATGCGGTGGAGCGCAGCATGGAAAAGGAAAGGAAGCTGGCGCAGGCGGCCTAGGTTTGGGAGTGCAAAAGGATGTTGCGCTTTCCCCATGCCGCGGAATTGTAATGACGATATTTTGGCTGCAACAGACCGGCGAGGAAGTCCCCGCCCACAATGATTGGCTTTGTGCGACTGAATCGCTCCGCCTGCAAGACATGCGTTTCCCCAAACGCCGTGCCGACTGGAGGCTGGGGCGCTGGACAGCGAAGTGCGCGGTTGCCATGTATCTTGGCCGGCCTGTTGAAACAGAATTCCTGAGCCGCATCGAAATACGTCAGTCCCTCTCGGGCGCGCCCCAGGTCGTGCTTGGCGGCGACCCGACGGTGCCTTCCATTTCCCTAAGCCACCGCGCCGGCACGGCCATGTGCGCCGTCGGTGCTCCGGGCATTGCCCTGGGCTGCGATCTGGAAACGATCGAGCCGCGGAGCGATGCATTCCTGGCGGACTACTTCACCCTCGAAGAGCAGAGATTCGTTGGCCACGCGCCAGCCGCGGATCAGGCTGCGCTTATGGCTCTGCTTTGGAGCGCCAAAGAGAGCGCCCTTAAGGCGATGCTTCAGGGGCTGCGGCTGGACACCCGCTCTCTGAACGTCAAGATTGTGAATGGGGAACGAATCTCGAGCGACAGCCTGCCAATGGCTCCTGGGGTGATTGCCCACCCTTCAAAAACCAGCATCCGCGCCTGTTGCCAGGATGTCTGGAGCGGGCTCCGGGTGCACAATGCCGACCGCGATGGCACCCTCCATGGCTGGTGGAAGCGTACAGAAAAGCTCGTTTGGACATTAGTCGCAGAATTGCCGTTGCTCCCGCCTGTCTTGCTCGATCACATTTATAACCCGGTAGTTTGAGCCTAAGCAGAAGGTCGGGCACGCCCGCCTCAGGGTGTCGCCCGCGTGCCGTTTCCGCGGACGAGTGAACTAATGGTGCACAGCGTGCTCGACAGCGCTAATATTGGAATACTCCCGGGGCCATAATAAGACGGTGATGTATGGCACGTGATTGAGTGACATGCGTGCGGCGTCTTGAGCTTTCTTCCGGCCAACCGCTCCGGTTTTCCAGTGGTTCCTCCTATGAAGCCGGCGCCGGGACCCCCAACTTCACCGAGCGGCTGTTCCCAGCCACAAGAGGGGCTTTCTGCCATATATTGCTGCGGAGTGCGTCTTGGGTGAGCTATTATTGCACCCGAAGGACAGCGCCGCCCGGAGATGCGACTCGGCGAAGTGCATCCTCCGCGCACACTGCAGCAGCGCGGCGAGACGGCGATACCGCTGCTCTCCATTTTTCCG
>DATGGJ010000379.1:0-4338 GCA_035308585.1 Terriglobales bacterium | reverse complement strand
CCATTTCATCAAGGTAGCGTTGTATGCCGTGCGGGGTTTTGAGCGCGCGCATCTGGCGCAGCTCCGCCGGGGTGTATCCGAAATTGCCGTTGAGCATCGGGTTGCATGAAGTGTGGGTGACGCGGCGGGAGTTGTCAATGGAGCATTCGGCACGCGGCAGTCAGCCCTCACCGTAGGCCGCCGTCCCGGTGGCATCTCGCTCGCGCGGCGCAGGCGGCACGTCCGTGACAGCCGGCAGCATGCCGGCGTTAGTACGCGGGGCCCGCGCCAGCAAGCGCACATGGATTGACCGCTGAGCGCTTCAATTACCCCAGTGCCTGGGCGAGCTCCTGGGGAGAATCCACCAGCAGGTCGGGTGGAGGGGCCTGCAGGGTTTGAGGGGCAAAGCCGTAAGTGACGCCACAGGTCCAGGTCCCGGCATTCTGGCCAGTCAGGACGTCAATGGAAGAGTCGCCGATGATGAGGGTCTCCTGCGGCGAGACCCCGGTTTCTTCCATCAGCTTGCGCGCGCCCTCGGGGTCGGGCTTCTTGCTGGGGAAGCTATTGCCGCCATAGACCTGGTCAAAGAATGGCTTCAGGCCCAACGCCTCTACGATTTGGCGCGAGGGATTGACCGGCTTGTTGGAGAGTACCGCCATGTGACGCTCATTTCCGTTGTCTCCACGGCGCAAGGCGGCCAGCATCTCCGGCACTCCGTGGTAGACGCGGGTATGGTCCAGCTTGTGAACCCGGTAATAGGAAAGGAAATACTCCAGGGCTTCCCCCACAATGTTTTGGTCGCCGGGGTCGCCGAGGGCGCGGCGTATGAGCATAGGAGCGCCATCGCCCACGTAGGCGGCAATAAGGTCCGGCGGCAGCTCGGGGCGGCGCAGGTGCCGGAGGGTGGCATTCACGGACTGGACGAGGTCGAGGCGGGAGTCAATCAGGGTTCCATCCAGGTCGAAAATCAGCAGCTTAAGCGGCTTACTATCCAGTTTGCGATTGCCTTTAACCATGATTTCCAAGGGGCTGCCACTGGTTCAACGCGGGCCCAATCCAGTATATTCGTAGAGCCGTTAGTGGCTTAGAATGCGGCAGGAGTGCCCTGCGCATCCAATGACTGTGCCCAAGATTACTTCTGAGGAGTCGGATGGCGACCACCAAAGTAGAACCTAAGCCGGTCAAGGCGCCTGCCGAGGCGAGCCGGGGGCCGGAGAAGACCTACGAGGGCATTACCGGAAAACAACTTATTGAGCTCTACCGCCTGATGTTCCTTTCGCGGCGGCTGGACGACCGGGAAATCCTCCTCAAGCGCCAGCAAAAGATATTTTTCCAGATCTCGGGGGCCGGGCACGAAGCCATGGGGGTGGCCGCGGGGTTGGTGCTCAAGCCCGGATACGATTGGTTTTATCCCTACTATCGCGACCGGGCGTTGTGCCTGTCGTTGGGCGTGACACCCCTGGACATGCTCCTGCAGGCGGTGGGCTCGGCAGAGGATACCGCGTCCGGAGGGCGGCAGATGCCGTCGCACTGGGCCAATTCCAAGCTGAAGATCGTGACCGGCTCCTCGCCCACGGGCAGCCAGTTGCTGCAGGCGGCGGGTTGCGCCGAAGCGGGCCGCTTCTATGCCGCGCACCCGGATGCCGCCAAGAGGGCTTCCGGGGACTATCGCGAGTTCAAGGACGTGACCTTCCAGAGCGATGAGATTACTTATGTCTCCTGCGGGGAAGGCGCGACCAGCGAAGGCGAGTTCTGGGAAACCATGAACACCGCTTCCACCCGCAAGCTGCCGCTACTGGTTTGCGTGGAAGACAATGAGTACGCCATTTCCGTGCCCATTGAGGTTCAGACCGCCGGCGGCAACATTTCGCGACTGGTGGCCAACTTCCCCAATTTCTACTTTGCGGAGTTTGACGGCACCGACCCAATCGCCAGCTACACAGCGTTCCGCAAGGCGGCGGAGCACATCCGTGCCGGCAACGGTCCGGCCTTCCTGCATGGGCACGTGGTACGGCCCTATTCCCACTCCCTTTCCGACGACGAGCGCCTGTACCGGCCGGAGGCGGAACGGCGGGAGGAGGCGCGGCGCGACCCCATCACGCGCCTGCAGATGTTCCTGGTGCGCGAGGGCATTCTGGAGGAAGAGGCGGTCACCCGGCTGGAGAAGGAGGTGGAGGCGGAGGTGCAGGAAGTAAGCGATCGCGCCGTGGCCGCGGCCAAGCCCGCGCCCGACTCGGTGATGCGCTTTATTTATTCACCCAACCTCGACCCGACCTCCGCTGTCTTCGCCAACGAGCCGGCATTCGCCAACCCGAAAAACCACGCCCAGCCCACCATTGCGGCCGCCACCGCGCAGAAGACGATGGCCGACCTGATTAACGCCTGCCTGCATGACGAGATGAAGCGCGACCCGCGCATCGTGGTGTTTGGCGAAGACGTGGCCGATTGCAGCCGGGAAGAGTACCTGCAGCAGAAGCTCATCAAGGGCAAGGGCGGGGTATTCAAGTTGACGGCTGGGCTGCAGCGGGAGTTCGGCGCGGACCGAGTCTTCAACTCGCCGCTGGCGGAGGCCAATATCGTGGGCCGGGCGACGGGCATGGCCACCCGCGGGCTGAAGCCGGTGGTGGAGATCCAGTTCTTCGACTACATCTGGCCGGCGATGATGCAGCTGAGAAACGAGTTGCCGCTGATCCGCTGGCGCTCGAATGACCTGTTCTCCGCTCCCACCGTGATCCGCGTGGCCATTGGCGGCTACCTGACCGGAGGCGCGATCTACCATTCGCAATGCGGCGAAAGCATCTTCACCCATATTCCCGGGCTGCGGGTGGTGTTTCCCTCGAATGCCCTGGATGCCAACGGGCTGCTGCGAACCGCCATCCGCTGCGATGATCCCGTGATGTTTTTGGAACACAAGCGGCTCTATCGCGAGACCTTCGGCCGCTCGCCCTATCCCGGGGCAGAGTACATGGTTCCTTTCGGTAAGGCGAAAGTGGTGCAGGAAGGCAGCGACCTGACGGTGGTGACCTACGGGGCGGTGGTGCCCCGGTCGCTGCAGGCCGCGCAACGGCTGCAGCGGGAACAGGGAATCCGCGTGGAGCTGATTGACCTGCGCACGCTGAATCCCTACGACTGGGAAGCGATCGCCAGCTCCGTTCGCAAGACCAGCCGCGTGCTGGTGGCTTACGAAGACACGCTGAGCTGGGGTTACGGGGCGGAGATTGCGGCGCGCATCGCCGACGAACTGTTCGAGGACCTGGACGCCCCGGTGCGGCGGATAGCAGCCAAGGACGTGTTTGTGGCCTATCAGCCACTGCTGGAAGATGAGATCCTGCCCCAGTCGGAAGACATTGAGCGTGCCATGCTGGAACTGGCGGAGTTCTGAATCCGCGACATAGTAAGGCAAAGCAAAATTTTAAAGAAATACCCCGGCGCCCTTGTGGCGCGGGCGCCCTCGCCCGCGAGTCTGCCATGAATTTACCGCAGGACACAGCGGGCTGAAGCGCTTGTATCGCCCAGAAAATCCCTTACACAGCCAGGGCGATGCCGATGTAAAGCTGTGGCTGGCGCAACCCGACCCACCAGTCTGCAACCTGGCTCACCGCCGAAAAGGGGGCTCAGCCCTTGGCTGCGGAGGAGGCTTTTCGGCTGCCGCCACGGCCCCGGCCAATGACGGCGTCCAGCGCGATGGGTCCCGCGCCAAAAAAAATCAGCGCCAGGCTCAGAGCGGCCAGAGCCATGGGCAGTTGATAGTTGCCTTGGCCGACGAGGCCGTTTTTCCAGTGCACTTTATCAATGGCCACAATCATGTCAATCAGGAGCGCCAAACCGAAGAAGCGGGTGAGCAGGCCAATGATGATGAGCATGCCGCCAAAAAATTCTGCGCCTGCGGAAAGGTAGGCAGACCACCAGGGCAGGCCCAGGCTGCTAAAGAATTTCTCCACGCCATGAATGCCGGTAACCTTGGGATAGCCGTGCACAAGCATCACGGTTCCCAGCGCGATGCGCAGAGCCAGCAGGCCGAGGGGTTGCAACTTATCCAGGATTTTCATTTTTTCAGCCGAACGATTTTAACCACAGAGGGCACAGAGGAACACAGAGGAATAGATTTATTTTTTTCGTTGCGGCCGCCGACATTGTGTTTACAAAATGAAAAATGCTTATTAAAAAGACAAGAAATCTCTGTGTCCTCTGTGTCCTCAGTGGTTATTTTTTAAGGTCTTTCAGAATTTCGCGGGCGGCGATTGCTCCCGATCCCCCGGTCAGGCCGTCGCCGGGATGGGTGCCGGAACCGCACAAGTAGAGGCCACGAATGGGCGTGCGGTAGCGCGCCCAATCCAGCAGCGGGCGCATGGTGAATAT
>DATGGJ010000378.1:0-2364 GCA_035308585.1 Terriglobales bacterium | reverse complement strand
CCGGAATTGGCCGGGCGCAGCGCTCCGCAGGTATGGGTGCGTCGCAGGTCGCCTAGAAAGTCGAGCAAGAGTGGTTCGCCTTGAGTTGGAAATGCCCGCGTGAACGGAAAGGTAATTATAAACGGGCGGGTGTTGACGGGCACTGACCCGTGGCAGAGGGCTTCAAAGTTTCAGCAACCCAGGTTTCAAGGTTTCGCAGGTTTCAAGGTTTCCGGAATTTTGCGCCTGGAGCCTAAAACCGGGCCAAAGCGATAGTTCCCCGAAGCGGATAGGTATTGCTGGAGTCATCCCGAGCGGCTTCAGCCGCGAGGGATCTCGCGTGCAGTACGACGAATGGCGGTGGTGCACGCAAGATGCTTCGGGGCCTAAAGGCCACTCAGCATGACGCCTTATATTTTGACTTGCAGCGCAAAGCGAGAGACTTCCGAAAACCTGAAACACCGAGACTTTGAAACCTGCGAAACGTTGAAACTTTGCCTCACTGCGCCGCCGTGGCCTGCTGAAATTTCAGCAGCCACTTGCCGCCCTGGTTCACCCACACCGAGCTGACGTGCTGGTAACGGGGCGCGCGCTCATCGCCGACGCTCATCTGCACAATGGCGTCGTAAGTGACCACGGCGGCGTTATCGTTCAGGGGAAGCACCTTGGCATCGTAGATGGAATAATTCTCCAGGTTCACCACGTTCAGCCCTTCCATCATTTCGTCTTTGCTATATACCTTGGCGTCGGCAGCGACTTCGAGAAAATCGTCGGTGGTAATGTTCTTGAAGAAATCCACATCCTTGCGTTTCTGCGCTTCAGGCAGAGACTTTTCCTTGGCAAGAAGAAGCTCAGTCAGGGGGGTGGGCGCCGAACTTATGGAATTTGACGCCGCTTCCGCGGGCTTATCGGGCGCCGGCTTGGGCTTCTCGTTGCTCCTTGCCAGAGTGGCAGCAGTTGCGAGAATAAGCAGGAAGACGCACAGCAAGGACTTGTTCACGACAACCTCCGGCCGGCCCGGCAGCCGCAGCCGGCCTACTTCTGTTGGCCTGATTGTATCCTCCCCGCCAGTTCGGAACGGGGGACAGATTGCTGCTGGCCGCTGGCCAGGTGCTTGAGGGCGAAGGTGCCGCTCTGCACCTCGTTTTCGCCGACAATCAGGGCAAAGCGCGCGCCCAGCTTGCTCGCGGTTTCCAGCGATTTCTTCAGGCGAAACGATTCGTCACCCAGGTCAACTACGATGCCGCTCTGGCGCAGTTCGCGAGCCAGGCGCGCTGCCTCGCGGTTCATGCCGGCGCCCAGAGGGGCAATGTACACATCGGCGGGCGTGGCTATGGAACCGGCGGCTTCCTGCAGCGCCAGCACCACCCGGTCCTCGCCAATGGCGAAGCCGATGCCGGGCGCTTGCGGGCCGCCCAGCGCCTCGGAAAGCCCGTCATAACGGCCGCCGCCAAGAATGGCGTTCTGCGCCCCCAGCGCGCCGTGGGTGAACTCAAAGGCGGTGCGGGTGTAGTAATCCAGGCCGCGTACCAGGCGATCATTGAGCACGAAGGGCACGCCTACTGAGTTCAGGATTTGCTGCACCGCGCTGAAGTGCTCGCGGCAAGGCTCGTCCAGGTACTGGCTGATGCGCGGCAACTTTTCGATGATGGGCTGGTCCTCGGGCACCTTGCAGTCGAAAACGCGCAGCGGGTTGGTGACCGCGCGACGCTGGCAATCGGCGCACATGCGCGCCTTTACTGGCTCCAGCGCCTGGCGCAACGCTTCATCGTATGTCTTGCGATCGTTGGCGCAGCCCACCGAATTCAGCTCCAGGGTCCAGTTCTTTATGCCCAGCCGGTCGAGCAGGGTGGCCAGCATCTCCAGCACCTCGGCATCGCGCAGCGGCGATTCGCTGCCCGCGGTCGGAGGCCCAATGGACTCGGCCCCAATCTGGTAGAACTGGCGGTAGCGGCCCTTCTGCGGGCGCTCGCGGCGGAACTGCGGCCCAATGTAGTAGAGCTTCTGCACTCCCGGCCGCTCCCACAGCTTGTGCTCGATGTAGGCGCGCACCACACCAGCGGTGTTTTCCGGGCGCAGGGTGAGCGATTGCGGCTCCTCATACACGTCCACTGGTAAATTCTGCAGAATCACGTCGGAGCCACAAATCTTACTGGCTGGCTCCACTTGCCAAGGTGGTACTGCTAAAACGAGCTGCGGTGCCTTCGAAGCGGGACGTGATGTTCGCCATGCGTTGGCTAATACTCGGAGTTGTTGGACCGCGGCGCGATTAGCTCGCCACTTCGTTTCAACGAGATAGGGGACTTCCGCTTTGTAAGCGACGAAGTCGACCGTCGGCCCAGTTCCGATTCGAACTCTTTGTTCGACGCGATCGAATTGTCCAGC
>DATGGJ010000377.1:0-2322 GCA_035308585.1 Terriglobales bacterium | reverse complement strand
GACCGGCTTTCCCGGAACATACATTCCGCATCTAAATTTAATGAAACGGGCAGCTGGGACGCGGGCAGGCGCCAGGTGCTGGCCCGCCTTGCCCTTATGCCACCAACCACGGACAAGCCCGGTACCATCATGCTCGCCTCCATAATCGCCCTGATTGTGGTTTTCCTGCTGGCGGGTTTCTGGCTGCGCTACCACAAAACAGCGCCTACGCCCTCCATCAAGGGCACGCCCGTATCATCGCAGTAGTATGGGGTCAGGAGTCAGTTCGGTAAAAGCCGGAAGTTGGTAGCGCTGACCGGCAATTCTTGCCAACTACTAACTACCAACTACCAACTACTCAATTACCAGTTTCTGCGTTGACTCCCGACTACCGGTTTTCCGTTCTCTGTCGAATCGCGTGCTCGGTGAGGATCGCCTGCTGGCGAACCCGGTCTGTAAGCCCGGGCTGCTCCCGCTCGTAGCGGGCGATGGCGGGCAGGTCGTCGGCCGTTCCGATCACATAAAGAGCGCGCAGCGCTTCCCAGACCTGGTTTTCGCCGGGGTCCACCACCGCCAGTTGGGCTCCGGCTCCAACCTGGGTTCCGCGGGGCATGTCTACCGTAGCCACTCGTCCGGTAAGCGGCGAACGCGCTTCCATGGTCTGGCGGCCGCTGCGGATGGTCGCAACCAGGCCGCCTTCCCGCACCGCCGTGCCCGGCTTGGCGGTATCGGTCACCTTTCCGGCGGCGGGCGCAGTAATGTTGGCGGACTGCAGCAGGGCCACGATTTGCGGCCGGCCGCTGGCATCCCCAAATCGCACCAGCGCCAGGGCGGCGTTGCCTCGCACCATCAGCGCCGGGTCCTGCAGCATCTGCAGCAGGATCTGGTGGAACTCAGGCACGGAGGTGTCCTGTCCCATGGCCCAGGCGTCGGTATTGCGGATCTCGACTGAGGGGTTGTTGGCCAGCGCCACCATGTCGGGATAGTACTTTTTCGCGGCCGGATCGTTGCGCGACATGCGCTCCGAAAGTTGCACCAGCGCGTGCTGGATGTGTCGCGGCTTGCTGACGTCGTGCAGGTACTCATTCAGCTTGGCGTCCGAAAGCTGGCGGCCAAACCAGGTGCTCCACCAGAACAGAAAGGGCATGAGCACAATCAGCCAGGCGACGCCGAAGAACAGCAGCCGGGTGCGAAACGACATGCGCCTGCGCGGGGCTGGGGACAAATCCTGCGGCGGCGCGGCTTCGGGCCTATCGGATGGAATGTGGGGAGGTTGGGTGCTCATGGGAAAGGTCTAAGCCTGTTGCGCCTCTTCCAGCACGTCGGCGTCGAGCACTCGATCCTGCTCCAGGTAATAAGAAACCGCATACTGCGCCAGCAGCGGCGTTTGCAGCCGGATTTCCGCCCCCATCCACTCGCCTTTGCTATGGGGCGCGTCCGGGGGATGGCGGCAGGGTCCGCTGCTGCCGAACTGCGGCCCGAAGGCGGCGCTTTGAATCTGGTCAAACTGGCGCAGCCCGCGCCAGGCCTCGTCGCCGCGCGTGCCCGAAATATCAATCTTCAGCCGAATTACAGACATGGGTTGATTCCCAAAATCATACACCGTCTGACATTTACCACTCGGCACACTACCGCGGCAGCAGGGAAGTGAGCGCCGGAGCGGGCGCGTACAGGTGGTAAAGCAGGACATAGATGACCACCCCGGTAACGGAAACGTAAAGCCATGCGGGGTAGGTCCAGCGGGCGATGGCGCGATGACGGTCGAAGCGTCCCCGCCAGGCGCGAGCCAGCGTGATAATCACCAGCGGCACAATTACCGCCGCCAAAATCATGTGCGTAATCAGAACGGAGAAATATATCGGGCGCACCAGGCCCTGTCCCTGAAAGTGGATCACGCCCGCATGCGCGTGGTAGTAGACATAGCAGACCAGGAACAGGCTGGAAGCGGCCACCGCGGCGATCATGCAGGCGCGGTGGGCGGCGATCCGGCCCCGCTTGATCAGCCCGCGCCCGGTCAGAATCAGCACCGCGCTGGTGCCATTCAGCGTGGCATTGATGGCCGGAAATGCGGTGTAGTCGAGCATCAGTTCTCAGTTCTCGGTTCCCAGTACCTGGCGCGCACCGCACACGTCTAAGCCCACACCTGGCGCTTTCCTTCGAAAAGGCAGGGTCTCAGCCGCATCACAACTCGCCTAAATCTCGTTGTCATCCCGAGCGAGCATGAGCGAGCGTAGCGAGGGAGCGCGAGTCGAGGGACCTTGCGCTTTCCTCTCAAGCCAGGACATTAGCCCTCCCATGACCGACCGGTATCAGCCGGTTTGAGCGAGTTTTAGCTCGCGCACA
>DATGGJ010000376.1:0-4119 GCA_035308585.1 Terriglobales bacterium | reverse complement strand
GGAGTCTAATGGCAAGCGGCAGGCCATGCCGCATTTTCCAGCTAAGCCGCTGATTATGAGCAAGTTTTATGTTGTTAACCTGGCGGTTGACTGTCCGTTTTTGAACAGCGGTGTGCGGAAATGGACGCCGCGGCTTAACCGATTCCATTCTCCCGCGTCTAACTCGTTGGCATGGAAACAAGTCCTGCTTGGAGAGCGGAAGCGACACAGCGCAAGCCCAGGAGCCGGGAATCCAATTGCTGTCCGGCGTGATGGTGCGAAGAGCCGCCCCAGTGTGCGGATCTAGTGTGGACCGGGCAGGATTTGCGCCTCAGGCCGCGCTCGGTCACCGCCGGACGTAACCTGATTTGCTGGTTACATTTCTGTAACATTCGTGACACGACCTGAATTTGTGTAAAATGGCACAAGCTACTCGCGAGCCGCGGCTGACTTCCAAGACTCATGTCTGTGCGAAATAATCATGGTGGCCCAGTGTCATGGCGCAGATTAGTCATCTGCCTATCCATGACAGCGCTGCTGCTGGGCGGTATCCGGTTGCACGCGCTGCAGTTCACTGCCACCACCCATGCGGCCATCAGCTCCGACCATCAATCGCACGCAAAGCGGCAAAGTTTCGATACCGACGCCAGCTATTGCGTCCCGCCGCCCCGAATTTTCGCCTTTGAGCTGGCGCCGGCGGTGTTTTCCGGCGTGGTGGCAGCACAGGATGTTTTTCTGCCCGCTCATCCCGACGGCTGGTATTTCAATCGTCCGCCTCCTTCCCTCTAGTCCCTTTTCATAAGCAAAACAGGGTTCCAGTCATTTTGCTGTAACCGCGCATGCGACTAACGCGCAAGGAGCTCTCCCTCCGGCCATTTCCTTTGGGAATTCCGACCGCTGTGGAGACTCGGGAGGATACATTGAAACGGAAGCACCTGCTGATTATTGCTGGCGCCGTGATTCTGCTGGTCGCGGTTGTCTCCAGATTCACCGTTCGAGCCAAGAGCTCGCCTGACGCGCAGTTTTCCTCGCCCGCGTTGCGTCCCGTGGCCGTCGCCCGCGTCCGCCGCGCGCCCATCACGCAGACCCTTGTCCTCTCGGGGGAGTTCAAGCCCTTCCAGCTAGTGGACGTGCACGCCAAAGTCGCGGGCTACATCCGCCATATCTATGTGGATGTGGGCGATAAGGTTAGAAAAGGCGAGACCCTGGCAATCCTGGAAGTGCCGGAATTAAGCGCGCAATTGATGGCCGCCGACGCTTCCGTGCGCCGCGCCCAGGACAGCATCCGGCGAGCGGAAAACGAGGTAACGCGGGACAAGTCAACCCACCAGGCGAGCCATCTCGACTACGACCGCCTGAAACAAGCTTCCCAGGAGCGCCCCGGCTTGATCGCACAACAGGAACTGGATGACGCCTTCGCCAAGGATCAATCAGCGGAAGCGCAGATCGAAGCCGCGGAAGCCAGCCTGTCGGAAGCCAAGAACGAACTGGGTGTCGCCCAGGCCGACCAGAAGCGTCTGCAGGCCATGGAGGATTACACCCGCATCGTGGCCCCCTTTGATGGCGTGGTCACCAAGCGCTACGCCGATACCGGGGCGCTGGTCCAGGCGGGCACTGCTTCCAGCACGCAGGCGATGCCGGTGGTCACCATCGCCCAATATGACGAGCTGCGGCTTGTCTTGCCTGTGCCCGAGGATGCGGTGCCGGCGGTGCATCTGGGCAGCATGGTGGATGTGCACGTGCTCGCTTTGCACCGCCATTTTGTGGGCAAAGTGGCGCGTTTTGCCGACGCTCTCGACCTCCAGACCCGCACCATGCACACCGAGGTGGACGTGGAGAATCCCAAGGGCACGCTGGTAGAGGGAATGTACGCCGAGGTGAGCCTGGTGCTGAGGGAACTCAAGGGCGCGCTCACGGTGCCCATTCAGGCGGTGACCCGCAACGGCAACATGGCGAGTGTTCTGGTGGTTGACCCGCAGGACCGCGTCGAGACGCGCCAGGTGGAACTGGGCATGGAAGGCCCGAACCGAGTAGCGGTGGTTTCCGGCCTTACTTCCGGGGACCGAGTCGTAATCGGGAATGCCAGCGATTTCCACCCTGGCGAGAAAGTGCAGCCCAAGCCGTTCCAGGAAGCTGCCAACACCGAGGAGTTCTGATGTCGAAGTTCGCCCTGAAGTATCCGTACTTCATCATCGTCGCCTGCCTGATGATTGCCATTGTGGGCACCACCATGCTGGTGCGCATGCCGGTGGACCTGTTCCCGCCCATCAACATCCCGGTGGTGGTTGTGGCCACGTTTTACTCCGGCATGGCACCCGAAGAAATTGAAACCGACATCACCGGCCGCTTTGAGCGTTTCTTCACCCTGGGCAGCGACATTGACCACATCGAATCGCGTTCGCTGCCCGGCGTGAGTCTCATCAAAATTTACTTTCAGCCGGGCACCAACGCTGACTCGGCGCTGGCCGAAATTTCCAACCTGGCCATGGCTGACTTGCGCAAGCTGCCTCCAGGCACGCTGCCCCCGGTAGTGCTCAAATTTGACGCCTCCAGCTTGCCCGTATGCCTGGTCACGCTCAAAGGCCAGGGCCTGAACGAAACTAAGCTGCGCGACCTGGGCCAGTACGAAGTCCGCGACCAGATGGCCAACGTGCCGGGCGCTTCCGTGCCCCAGCCCTTCGGCGGCAAGTACCGCCAGATCATGGTGTACGTGGATCCCCTCAAGCTGGAAGCACACCAGCTCAGCGTGATGGACGTGGTGCGGACGGTCAACAACAGCAATCTCATTCTCCCGGCCGGCGACGTCAAAATCGGCCCCACCGACTACAACCTCTACACCAATGCGCAGGTGCCCAACACGCAATATCTGAATCAACTTCCGCTCAAAAGCGTAGGCAACAACCGGTCGGTAATGGTGGCGGATGTCGGCAAGGCCGAGGATGCCCACGAGATTCAGACCAACATCGTGCGCATTGACGGCCAGCCCTCGGTGTACCTGCCGGTTCTCAAGCAGGGGGGCAACACCAACACCATCGCGGTGGTGAACGGTGTGAAGAAGGTTCTGGCCGACCTGACGGATGTGCCCAAGCAACTGGTGGCCAAAGTAGTCTTCGACCAGTCCGTATTCGTGAAGATGGCGATCGAGAACCTGATTCACGAAGGTCTGATCGGGCTGGTGCTGACGGGCATCATGATTCTTCTGTTCCTGGGCAGCCTGCGTGCCACCGCGGCAGTGTTTCTCTCGATTCCGCTTTCGGCGCTGGCGGCGTTCCTGGCCATCAGCCTGGGTGGGGGGACGGTCAACACCATGGTGCTTGGCGGCCTGGCGCTCGCCTTCTCCCGCCTGATTGACAACTCGGTGGTAGTGCTGGAAAACATCTTCCGCCATTTGGAGATGGGGGAGTCGGCCGAGGTGGCCGCCGAAAAGGGCGGCAAGGAAGTTAACGTGGCGGTGCTGGCGGCGACGCTGGCCACCGCGGTGGTTTTCTTTCCCGTGGTTTTCCTCTACGGCGTCAGCAAGTTTTTGTTCACCGCACTGGCCAGCGCCGTGGTGCTCTCGCTGTTCGCCTCTTATTTCGTGGCCATGACCGTGGTGCCGCTGTTCTGCGCCAAGCTGATTCGCGGCCCCCACCTGGTGGAAGAGCACGAAACGCCGAGCGGCGGTTTCGGGAAAATCGTGCGCGGCTTCAACCGCTACTTCGACCGCGTGCTCGGCGAATACGACCGCACACTGGCCAAGTCGCTGCTCAAGCCGGCGGCCACCACACTGGGCCTGGCGGGCGTCTCCATCATGTGTTTCGCCCTCTATCCTCTGCTGGGGGTGTCTTTCTTCCCCCGCACCGATCCGGGGCAGTTCGTCATCAACCTCAAGGCGCCATCGGGCACCCGTATTGAGCTGACCCAGGACTACATCGCGCGCGTGGAGAATGATATACGCCAGGTGGTGGCGCCCAAGGACCTGGGCATGATCGTCTCCAACATCGGCGTGACCCCGGGGTTCTCCGCCATCTACACACCCAACTCCGCGCCCAACACGGCCTTTGTTCAGGTCAGTCTGAAGGAAGGCCACAAAATCGGCAGCTACGAGTACATGCGGCGGGTGCGCGCCAAACTGCGCAGCGACATGCCCGAGATAAGCGC
>DATGGJ010000375.1:0-2900 GCA_035308585.1 Terriglobales bacterium | reverse complement strand
CAACCCATTGAAAACTTAGAGACGGATTCGGCTTTGCGCAGGAAGCACCGTCCTTCTAAGCCGCGGGTTGTGGGTTCGATTCTCGCCTCGCCTACCATTAAATCCACACTTCCCTCATTTTCATGTACTTACCTTCATTTTGACCCTCCAGTTTGGCCTGTAACTGACCTTGCCCTCAGAATGCGTAGCTCTTAGCCCGCATTTCTCACGGGGAGTAGGCGAGAAGTAAAGAGCAAGAGAAGAAAAAGTGGCAAAAGGCCGCTGTTTTCATGGCATAACTGCGTTGTCCAGACGTAGCTAAATGCCTCGAAAAGGAGCGGCCTTTGATGACAGAGTGTAGCCAGGTTTCGTTCTCCTTTGCAGCTCATTTTTCGCGCCGCGTGGAGGCCGGGTTCACGGCTGGTCAAGTGTCCAGCGACGGCGGGGCCTTGTTGCTGCGCGAAGTGGACCGCAAGATCGACCTGCTGGGGCGTCTGGCGGGCTGTTTTGAGGACGGACGCATGCCGCTGCTGGTCAAGCATCAACTGCCGGAGATGCTGGCGCAGCGCATCTACGGTCTGGCGCTGGGCTATGAGGACCTGAACGATCACGAGCAGTTGCGCTGCGATCCGCTGCTGGGCTTGCTCAGCGGCAAGCGGGAGTTGGAGGAGCCGCTGGCGGGCAAGAGCACCCTGAACCGGCTGGAGCTGGCCGGGCGCACGGCCCGCTATCACAAGATCAGCTACTCGGCCGACAAGATCGATCAGTTGCTGGTGGACATCTATCTGCAGTCGCACGCCACGGCGCCGGAGCGGATCGTGCTCGATCTGGACGCCACCGACATCCCCATTTACGGCCATCAGCCGGAGCGCTTCTTCCACGGCTATTACGACAGCTACTGCTATTTGCCCCTGTACATCTTCGCCGGCGATCAACTGCTGGGGGTGCGCCTGCGGCCGGCCAACCAGGATGGGGCGGCCGGTTCGCTCGATGAAGTGAAGCGGCTGGTGGCCCAGATTCGTCGCTGCTGGCCGGGCGTAAAGATCGTGCTGCGCGGCGACTCCGGCTTCTGCCGCGAGGAACTGATTGCCTGGTGCGAACGGGATGAGAACCGGGTCGATTACCTCTTCGGTCTGGCCCGCAACCAGCGCCTGACAAGGATCATCGGCGCCCAGATGCACCAGGCCCGCTTGCTCCATCAGTCGACCGGCAAGGCCGCCCGCCTTTTCACCGAGTTCTCCTACCAAACCAAAAAGAGCTGGTCGCGCGCCCGCCGCGTGGTGGCCAAGGCCGAATACCTCGACAAGGGAGAGAACCCCCGCTTCGTGGTCACTTCCTTATCAGCCCAGGAGTGGCCCGCGCAGCAGTTATATGAAAAGTTCTACTGCGCCCGCGGCGAAATGGAGAACCGCATCAAGGAACAGATGTGCCTGTTCGCCTACCGGCTCTCCACCGACGAAATGAAAGCCAACCAGCTGCGCCTCTACTTCTCCGCCCTGGCCTATACCCTGGTCGAAGCCATGCGCCGCCTGGCTCTGAAGGGCACGGAGTGGGCCGAGGCCCGCGTCGATACCATCCGCCTCAAGCTGTTCAAGATCGGCGCCATCGTGCGTGTGAGCGTGCGCCGCGTGCTGCTCCAACTCAGTTCCGCTTATCCCTGGAAGGCGATCTTCGTCCACGCCTACCAGGCCCTGCGCTGCTGAACCACGTACCGGATCCCGCACAACCACTTATCCAACAGCGCCTGATCACCTCGCAGGCGGAGCCACGTACCAAAACCATCTCTGCATAGAAATCCGCCCCCAAAACAACCCCCAACGTCTCCCCAAAACCCGCCGCGCGGCACAAACACCGCCCACCCGCTCGCTGGGCCCTTCGAAATCCTCAGGAATCAGTACGTGTGAGATATGCGGGCTAATGCAGCATGCCGACGCCGCGCTCTACGAGCCAAGAACTGCGGACGTCACGGCCTCCAGGTCTTCGCTGCCGCGATTGACAAACCCTCGGAGCACCAATAAATCCCGGTAAGCACCCTCTACCCCAGCAATCCACTGGCGACGTGGCAGGGTCTCCCTTATGCATAATCGCCAAACCATATTTCCAGCCGGTCTGACCTAGAAACGTGGTAAGGGCTGATATCGCCAGTTGAGCGGCCGATCAGTCAATACAAGCCGATTTTCCTTACCGATGGGGCTTGCAGGCCGACGCCCCGCTTTGGCGGCGGTGCGACTGAATGCGAATCGGTTTCCTCAGGAAAACTCAGAGACGGCAACCGTGTGCGCGGGCCGTCATCTGGAATATCATCTAGTTACGCCCTGCTGGAAGTTGGGCGCACAAAAAATCGGCGCATACGTCCCCCCGCCGGGACGGAGCAACTGGGAGCATTGGGTTGGGTATCTTTGACGAGCCCGAAAGGGGTAGAACCAAGGTCAGCCAGACTCGTTCACGTGTCCGAACGGCTCGCCGGTCATGGCCTCTCTCCGCGCGGCTCCTCGTCGGAGCAATGTTCGTCTTTAACATTCTCCTTGCAGGATTCCTCTTAAGAACTGAATTTGGGAGGACTGCAGCACCGGCAACCCCTACTCCGCTTGCACCCGACGGGCCGAAGGCCGGGTCCACGCTGCAGATCAATGCGCCACCCGATCAGGGGTCAAGCCTCGGTCGGCGGCCCAGCCTCGGTCTGAAAACTCCCCCTGTCGAAGCCAGGCCGGCCGCGTTGCCCAGCACAAAGAAGGCGAAGCACCCCGAGACCAACGCACGGCGTGCCAGTAAACCCCAGCGCGCGGCGGCTTTGCCGGCGCCGATGCCACAGCCCGTGATTTACCCTCCACAGGAACGTTTCGCCCGGACTCCCTCTCCTGTTAGCAATCCAGGAGCCCCTTCGAGCGCAAGCACCAATGTCGCGCCCCAAGGCTTGGGCG
>DATGGJ010000374.1:0-8783 GCA_035308585.1 Terriglobales bacterium | reverse complement strand
CTCCGGTTTTGCCATGGCCATTGCCTCCGCGGTTTGCGGCATCGGCCAGGCCAAGGCCACCGCCGCTTCCGCCGAAGCCCTGGCGCGCAATCCCTCCGCCCGCCCCGGCATCACCCTGGCCCTCATCTTGGGTCTGGCCCTCATCGAATCCCTGGCGCTCTACACCCTGGTCATCATTTTCGCCAAGGTGACCTAAACTCTATCGGCAACAAAGTTCCACCAGCCTCTGCCGCTTAGTCGGACAGAGGCTTTTTCGTTTTTGTGGCGCGGGCGCCCCCGCCCGCGACCACCTGGCTCCTGTGGCGCGGGCGCCCTCGCCCGCGACCACCTTCCGAAAACAAGGCGTCATCCCGAGGGTCTTCAGACCCGAAGCATCTCGCGTGCACCGCCACCACCCGTTGTGGCGCGGGCGCCCTCGCCCGCGACCCGCCTTCCGAAAGGAAGGCGTCATCCCGAGGGTCTTCAGACCCGAGGGATCTCGCGGGCAGCGCCGGCAAGCTCCCGGACCAAGGGGATAGAGATATTGCTGGCAGCCTTTCGGAGCCGTCTCGAATTGATGACAGCTGATGTTTGGCTGACGGCTGAATGCTGCTTTTACGCCACGGGCGCGGCGATGCGGTGCAGCTGGTCGGCTAAAATGCGCCGCAGCTTGGAACGTTCTTCCAGATCTATGTCCACAATTTCAAAACTGATTTCGCCCTGGTGGGCGCGGCGCAACAGTACTTGCGTCTTGATATGGCGCAATCCCATCTGCAGGTCGAGCGCGGCGTCGGAGCCCAGCCGCAGGTCGGTGGTCTTTATGGCCACGCCGCCTCCCAGGCTCAGCTCCCGCACCGCCAGCTCCGAGCGTCCCCACGAGCTGCTGGCCAGCGCGGGCACGGTTCGTGACGGAACAATCCGCTGGTAGCGGCGCTGCCGCACCCAGGGATGGGTGTACTCCGCGTCCAGCGGCAGCAACTCCAGTTCGTTCACCGTGAAGCCGCCCTCGGTCACCAGCTGCGGGCCATATTGCGGTTCGATTTTCACCAGCGCCTGCGCCGCGGAAATGCGCAGCTCGCGGGGATATACCCACTTCCACATCTTTCTGGCTTCTACGATGGCGCGCAGCAGGGAAATGGCGGCCGCATCTTTCAGCCGGCCCAGCGCCTCCACCACCTTCAGCCGCAGGAAAGGCGAGCGCGCCTCCGCCGACCCTTCATCGGCCAGCACCATCAGGCCGGAAGTCAGGGCGTGGTCGCCGCTGAAACCAATTTCGTCAATCGCCTGCGGCAATACAGCGTGGTCCAGCACGTCCAGCATTTCGAACAGCAACTGCCCGCGCTCCGGCGCGTTGCTGGCCGCAATCTGCCGCACTACTCCATCGTGATAGAAGCGGTCCCAGTCCCGCAGCCGTCCCGGCAGCAGCTCCAGCACCGCCATGGGATTTACCCGGCTGAGCAGGCCCACGCTGCTGGCTGCCTGTCGCACCGGGGCGAGGCGCAGCAATTCCCGCAGATGGCGTGTGCCGTCATCCTTCAGCTGTTCCATCAGTTCCACCAGCCGGTCGCATTCCTCGCGGCGATGGCAGCGCGCAAAACGCTCCGCGATCTGTTCCGTGGCGGCTTGCGGAATGCCTTTCAGCATCTCCACCAGGTCCGCGGGCACATGCGGAAGCTGCAGCGCTTCTTCGATGAATTCCGGCAGCCGGTTGTCCACTCCCACCCGAGGCCGCAAGTCTTGCGCCAGCACCGGCCGCTTCTGCTCGATGCGCTTCATGCAGGCCAGCACTTCCTGTACCGCTCCGTAGCGGCGGCGGTCGCCGGCTTCCTGGCTGATGCGCACAAACGCCGCGCTCAGCAGGCTCTGAATTTCCAGAACCGACTCCACCGTCAATTGTTCGGAAATTCGCCGGATGGCGTATGGCAGCAGGCTCTCGTCGCACGTGATGTAAAGGTCGGCCAGCTGCGAAACCCCGGTGGCCGTTTTGCGCCGCGATTCCGCATCGTTGCTGGCCACGCAGTCGCAATAATTGCGCAGGATGGCGCTGGCCCCTTCCCGGTCTTCCCGCTGCATTAACTCTTCCACGAACGAGCGCACATTGCGCGGCGGCACGCAGGGCGCGTCCGGCGAGAGCAGCACGCTGCGCTTGCCCGAGTCCGGCACCTCCGCCCAGAACTGCCGGTCCAGAATGTCGGCGTGCGATTCCACCAGAATGCCGGCGCGGCTCATCTTGTCTTCGTGCACCCGCAATACTCGCCGCAGCATCTCCATTTCCCGGCTCATGCGCTCCAGCATTTCGTGGATGGCGTTTACCCGCACTTCGCCCCGCTCGTAGCGTTCCAGAGCGAAGCGGATGGCCAGGTGCTCGGCGGCCTTCATCAGCAGCGGGTTTTCTCCCGGCCCACCCTGGGGCAGCCGCCCCGCCAGCTTTTGCAGGGCTTGGCGCAGGGCTGCGGCCGCTTCCGGCGCCGCTTGTCCCACCTCTTCGCTCAACCGGCTCTGGATTTCGGGCCCATCTCCTCGTTCGCAGGCTTCTCCCAGCCGGGTCAGCAGGCGTATGGCCTCGATTACTTCCTTCTCCTGCAGTGAAACCCAGGCGGGAGCGGCTGCCGCCGCCTGCCCGCCGCTTTGGCCCGCTACCCCGCTGAACATCCCGGAAGACCCCGATTCGGTGCCCGTAGACCCGGATCCGGAAATGGAGCCGCGCTTGGAGCCTTCAGCGGCCGCGATCAGTTGCAGCAGTTTCTGCGGATCGCTCAGCCACTCGCGGAACTCCGGGCCCAGATTCTGGGCCGCCAGTTGCGCCGCCAGCGGCACTTCGCCGGTGGCCGGATCGTGGGCCACGAATCGGATTTCATTGATTTTTATGGTGGCGTTTTCGCCTTCCCCCACTGCCGCCTTGATCTGCTCGGCCACCAGCTGGGCCTTCGAGCCACCCAGCGCAAAGCCCCGCACCAGGCGCGAGAAATCCGACTGGGTCACGTTGGCGGAGAACTGCAGGCTGGCTAATCCCGCGGCCGAGAGCAGCTTGGCAAAGCTGCGTTCCGCCTGGCCCGATTCCAGCGGCATCCCGTCCACCAGCAATTGCTGGCCGGAAACGCCCAGCAGCAGGCCTCCCCGGCCGCCGCCGGCCAGCAGCGCCGACTGCAATTCGTCCCAGGCAATGCGAAATTGTTCCTCGGTGCGCCGGTGTTTGTACCCGTAAAGACGCACGTACTTCACTAGAATGTTCAGGCTGTGGACGAACGCCTGGGCGGTGGGCAGACGGCTTGACGGTGCTGTACCTGGCGCGCGGATAGAGAACTCCCCTAAGCTTTCTGTGCTTTTAAAGCCTAAGGCTGGCGGCTCCGGATAGCATCATTACGGAGGTAATGGCAAAGTTGGGCTTTTGGGCAGGTTTGGCAGACGAACTAGTGCGGCGCTCGCCCTGCAGGCGCCGCTGTCGAAACCCGCGGGTAATCCAACAAAGCCCTTGCCAGCTGCATCTTAGAAACCTTTACGATAGGATGTGCGGCCTGCTGGGCGGGCGAGCCAACTCCGATATAATCTACATTTTGGGAGAGCCGAGGAAGTTGCCAGAATGAGCAACGCCAAACCGAAAGTCCTGGTAGTGGATGACGAGCATGTCATCGCCGATACCCTGGCCATCATTCTCAACCAGAACGGCTTCGACGCCCAGCCCATCTATACCGGCGAGGATGCCATCAAGCGTGCCCGCCGCCTGCATCCCGACCTGCTCATCAGCGACGTTATCTTCAAAAACGAGGCTATTACCGGCATTGACGTCGCCATCCAGGTGCGCCAATCCGTGCCCGGGTGCAAAATCCTTCTGTTTTCTGGCCAGGCTGCAACCGCTGATTTGCTGGAGACCGCGCGGGCCCAGGGGCACGAGTTCGAGATCCTCGCCAAGCCCGTCCACCCTCAAGATTTACTCTCCAAGCTGGGACAGTAGAGCGGCTGCAATGCTTCAACATCAGAAGCAAAAAACCGGGCTGGTTGGCCCGGTTGGGAGCGTCGAACTGCATGCGGTTACATGTCAGCGCGGCGCCAAGTCTGAGCGCTCAGCGCGCATTCCGGCTCCGGTAAGAGCCCCTCTGCGCCCCTCGCGCTCAGTGCAGCCACTCAGAGAGCGAGGAAACGGACTCTTTCCCGCAGTGCAACCACGATGCCATTGACTCATTCGAGCAGTTTCTTAGCATCCAGCAGTTAAGTTACTGATAATAGGAGTTATTGCTTAGGCGACCATCGCGCCTTTTCCGGATTCCGCCGAACTGCGACTGCGGCATGTTCAAATGCTTGCACAGTTCGTACCAAACGCCGGAATCAGGTAGCGGTGCCGGAAGCCGGGCTTACTTGCCGCTCGGCGCCGCGAAACAGCGAACGCATGGCGCGGATCACGAAGCGGATCATGAAAACCACCAGCAGCAGCGCCACAAGTACGAGCGCGGCGGCAATGTAGGGATGCTGGGTGGCAAACCAGGTGAGAAAGACCGAGATGGCGTCTTCACCCAGGCTGAGGCCGATATTGGAGAGGGGCTCGGGGGAAGGCGTCACCGCCAGGCGGGCAGCCATTTTGCCGCTGTGCGCCGCCAGGGCAATGCCGCCGCCCAGGACCGCGGCCAGCACTTGCATGGCGGGGGAGAGTTGGGCGGTGGCGCCCCAGGCCAGCAGGGCGGCAATCGGGATGCGCACAAAAGTGTGCAGGGCATTCCACACCAGGTCAAAGGCGGGAATTTTGTCGGCGAAAAATTCCACCAGGAAAAGCGCCAGGCAGGCGCCAATCACGTACCAGCTCGCCACCGGGTTAAGCGCCGGAGGCAGCGCCATCACCTGCGCGCGGGAGAGCAGGCCGAGCGTGGCCACGGTGGCATAAACGTTGAGCCCGGCGGCAAAGCTGGTGGCCATGAGCAGGGCGGGCAGTTCGGCAATGGGGAAGCTCGGCATCGCAATCAGTCGGGAGTGGAGCCGGCAAAACCGAAACCATTTGCCTGTCCCGCCGCTCTCTCCGCGACCGGTGTAAGGATACGCCGCTTTGTCCCCAACTGTTCCCTGTAAATCTTCTGTTATCCTGCGCCGGAATGGCCGCCAAGCCGGAGATTGCGATTGTAGGAGCCGGGAACCTGGGCAGCGCGCTGGCGCGGGCGCTGCATGGCGCCGGCTACCGCATCAGCGAAATTGTGTACCGCAGTGGCCGGGGACAGAGGGCGCGGCAACTGGCCGCCCAACTCAGCAGCCGAGCCGCAGCCCTGCCGCAGGCGCATTGGCATGCGGACCTGGTATGGCTGTGTGTCCCCGACTCCCAAATCGCGATCTGCGCCCGTGAGCTGGCCAAGGTGGCAGACTGGCGGAAAAAAATCGCGCTGCATCCCAGCGGCGCCCTGGCCAGCGATGAGTTGCAGCCCTTGCGCCGCCGGGGAGCGGCGGTGGCGTCGGCCCATCCCCTGATGACGTTCGTGCGACGTTCCAGCCCCGGGCTGGCGGGAGTTCCTTTCGCAATCGAGGGTGACGCAGCCGCCGTGCGCGTGGCCCGCCGCATGGCGCGCGACCTGGAGGGTGAGGCTTTTTCCGTGCGCCGCCGGGACAAGGCGCTCTATCACGCCTGGGGCGCATTCGCCTCGCCTTTGCTGATCGCCTTGCTGGCCAGCGCGGAGCAGGTGGCGATGGCGGCAGGCGTGCGCTCGCCCGCCGCGGCCCGCCAACGAATGTTGCCCATCCTGCGGCAGACGCTGCGCAATTACGGCGCGCTCGGCCCCGCCGACGCCTTCAGCGGGCCCCTGGTGCGGGGCGACGTGGCCACCGTGCGGCGGCATCTGCGGGCGCTAAAAAAAATTCCCGCCGCCAAGCAGGTGTATGTTGCGCTGGCGCGAGCGGCTCTCGAGACGCTCCCCGTGCGCAACCGGGAAGAACTGGAGAAGGCGTTAAGAACCATTTCACCGCCGAGGCGCTGAGGGCGCTGAAAATAAAATTCTCAAGATGGGCATCGGCAGGAATGTTTATTTGAATATTGGGTGTTTCGATGCCAAAATGCCACCCATGTTGGACAGTCCTGAACCAGGCGAAAAACGGACGAACATGGCGTGCGAGTGCATTGCGGTTACGGAGGAACATTGAAGAAACCGTGTGGCCAGGCTTCAGAAGGCTCTATCTCGCGCCGCAAGTTTCTGGCGCAAAGTGCCACCGCTGCGCTGGGCTTCGCAATCGTGCCCCGGCATGTGCTGGGCGGCGTGGGATATGTTCCGCCCAGCGACAAGGTGAACCTCGCTTTCATCGGAACCGGGTCGCAGGGGTTGCGGGTGATGCTGCATTTCTTGAAGGAAACGGATGTGCGGGGTATCGCCGTTTGCGATACCAATAAAGGCGGCGCCGGCCATCCGCAATGGGATACGCACGAGTTCTGCAATCGCGTGCGCGAATTGCTGGGAGTAACTTCGGGCTGGGACTGGCTCAGTCCCGACGATCCCATCCAGTTGACCCATGCGCTGAAGGCAACCAGCGGCGTTTCCGGGCGCGAGCCCTGCCAGAAAATTGTCGAAGCCTACTATGGCGGGCAGAAGAAGGCGGGCAAGTACCGTGGCTGCGCCGCCTACAACGACTTTCGCGAACTTCTGGAAAAGGAAAAAGATCTGGATGCGGTTGTTGTTTGCACCACCGACAACCTGCATGCGGCGGTCTCGGCAGCGGCGATGCGGAAGGGCAAACACGTGTTTTGCCAGAAGCCGTTGACCCACACCATCTACGAGGCGCGGCGTATGGCTGAGATCGCGCGGCAGACGGGGGTGGCGACCCAGATCGCGGTGGCCAACCAGGCGTCGGAAGATACGCGCCTGCTCTGCGAATGGATTTGGAGCGGCGCCATCGGGCCGGTGCGCGAGGTCGCGAACTGGTCCAGCCGTCCTTTCTGGCCGCAGGGACTTGATCGCCCGAAAGAAGCAGAACCTGTCCCCGCGGGCCTGGACTGGGACCTGTGGCTGGGCCCCGCTCCAGAACGCCCCTACAACCATGCCTACGCTCCCTTTGTCTGGCGAGGTTGGGTGGACTTCGGCTGTGGTTCCCTCGGCGACATGGGCTCCTACAGTTTCGACACCATCTTTCGGGTTTTGAAGCTGGAAGCGCCGCAGAGCGTGGAAGCCAGTTCCACCGAGCGTTACCCGGAGACCTATCCCCTGGCCAACATCATCCGCTACGAATTTCCCGCCCGCGGCGAGATGCCGCCGGTGAAATTCAACTGGTACGACGGCGGCTTGAAGCCACCGCGTCCGGATGAGCTGGAGGAAAACCGTCCCTTCAAGGGGGAAGGCGAAGAGGATGATGAAGGACTTCTCTTCATCGGCGACCAGGGCAAGATTCTCTGCGGCTTCAACGGAGCCAATCCGAAGCTGATTCCGCAAGCGAAGATGGACGCCTACAAACCGCCGCCAAAAACGCTGCCCCGGTCCCCGGGCAACGAACGCGAGTGGCTCGACGCCTGCAAGGGAAGCAAGGTCAAGCCGGGCGGCAATTTTGAATTTTCCGGCATGGTCACGGAAACGCTGCTGCTGGGCAACGTCGCCGCCCAATTGGGAGGAAAACTCAACTGGGATCGGCCCAACCTGAAGGTGGTTAACGCAGACGGGGCGCAGAAATACATCCGCCCCGAACGCCGCCAGGGATGGGAACTGTAGGGGCTGTCGCAAAACCTGAGGAGGCACCATGCCCGCGATTTCGAGACGAGAGTTTTGCCAGACTGCTGCCGGGTTGGCGGCCGCATTCGGCCTGGTCTCCACCGGCGCGCTGAAACTTCGCGCCAATCCTCTGGGCCTGCCCATCGGATGCCAGACCTGGCCGGTGCGGGAGATGATCGCGAAGGATTTTCCCGGCACCCTCAAAGTGCTGGCCGGCGCCGGATTCCAGACCATCGAACTGTGCTCGCCGGTGGGATACGCCGATTCCGGCTTCGCCGGCCTGGCCAAGTATTCGGGAAGCGAGCTGCGAACAATTCTGAGCGATGCCGGCGTCAGCTGCGTGAGTTCTCACTTCGGAATCAAAGAACTGAGGGATAACCAGGAGGACCGCATCGCCTGGGCGAAAGATGTTGGACTCACGCAGATGCTGGTGCCCAGCCTGGAGGGGCCGGAGCACCCGACCCTGGATGACGTGAAGCGGGCCGCCGCGGAGTACAACAAGATGGGCGAGCGGGCGGCCAGGGCCGGCATCCAGCAGGGCCTGCATAACGAGGACTTCGAGATGAGCAGCGTTAACGGCAAGCGCACCTACGACCTGCTGTTCGAGCTGCTCGATCCCAAGCTGGTCAAGTTTCAGTTCCAGGTTTCGACCATCAGCGCCGGCTACGATGCGGCGGAATATTTCACCCGCTATCCGGGCCGCTTCATTTCCATGCACGTGCAAGGCTGGTCGGCAAAAACCCGAAAAATAACGCCGGTGGGGCAGGGCACGCTGGACTGGAAGAAAATCTTCCGGGCAGCGCAGACGGGTGGGATTAAGAATTACTTTGTCGAGATGAACCTGGACCTGATGAAAGCCAGCGTGCCTTATCTGCGCAAGCTCCAGGTGTGACGACTCTTTCGGTCGCCTCGCTCCCGCCGGCACCTGCGCGACAGGAAATTGGAGAATTGTGAGAGTCAATTCCAACCAAAGCTGATTACAGGGTTTCCACAACACAACATCAGACAGACGTCTTGCCAAGCGGGATTGCCGCCGAGTATGATGCCCCGGTTTGCCCAGTACTCTGAACGCCACGGCTGCATGCCCTGGATGCGGCCATTCTGCGCCTTTTCGGATCCGCCGGAGAAACTCCGGCAATTCAG
>DATGGJ010000373.1:0-6381 GCA_035308585.1 Terriglobales bacterium | reverse complement strand
AAAGAGCAAGAAGCAGGCAGACGCAAAGAAACCGGAAAAACACGGCGCAACCTTTCATGGCGGCGGTAAGAGCTTACCACCAGAGAGCGATTGGGACGCAGACAGAGGTCACAGATGTAGTGAAGGCCGCACTTCCGGGGCTGGAAGGCGTTCCTATCCCTCCCAGTGGTGGCTGCGGCCTAGTGCGGCCGCGCGGAGAGCATCCCCAGAACATCGCGCAGACCCTGGCGCACCCGCTTGAGTTCGGCGGTATGGTGCGTGGGGAAGGGCAACGCGGTCTGGTTAGCCGTAGCGGCCCGAGCTTCATCGCGCAGGTGCTGGCGCGCTCCGGCAATGGTGAAGCCTTCTTCATAAAGCAGCTTGCGGATGCGTAACACGCTGTCCACATCGCGGCGGCGGTACATGCGCTGCCCCGTGCTGCTCTTGGTGGGCCGAAGCTGAGGGAACTCCGTTTCCCAGAAACGCAGCACGTAGGTGGGTAGCTCGCACAGTTCGGCCACCTCGCCAATGCGGAAGTAAAGCTTGTCGGGGATGATCGGTTCGATGGACTTGGACTTCTCCGCTTTTTTCTTAGTTAGGCTCATCCTTACTTCCCCAAGGAGAATGTGTGACGTGCAGGCAATGGCGCTGGCGTGTTTCTAGCACGATGCGGGGCGGAGAACAACAACTTTCGTCACGATTCGGGATTTTAGAAACGGTGGCGCCCCGGGAGCAAAAAAGGTCCCCGCACTGGCGGAGACCGAAGAACTCTTCAGGGCCCGTGCGAGGTGGAGCCTCGCTTAGTGTTTCTTCTTTTTCTTTGCCTTCTTCTTCATCGGCATCGAAGTTTTCCCTCCGTGAACAATTTCCCTTGCTGGTACGAAAGGGCCCCGACTGCTCTCGCTGCGAGCAGCACTTCTAGGTTGATGGTGAGATGGAAAAGTTCCGCTGTCAATTACAAATTCGGGTTCCCCCAGGGCGGGGCGGCGGAGAGGGAAGAAACTTGTGGAAAAAGCGGACCGAATGATTTCACCGCCGACGCTAAGAACCAAAGATGACTGGCCGGATTTCGCGGTTCATCCAGTTTTTCTCCGTTGCTCGGTGTCTCCGCGGTAGATTTTGGTTTTTCATAACTAAGACGTAAACTCTCCCCGCATGGCAAGCGATCCCATCGAGCTGGAGATTTTCAAAAACATCTACCATTCCGTCGCCGAGGAAATGGGGGCCGCGCTGCGGCGCACCGCGTTCTCGCCCAATATAAAAGAAAGACGCGATTACTCCTGCGCGGTGTTCGATGGAGCGGGTGAGGTGATCGCCATGGGCGACCACATGCCCGTGCACCTGGGCTCCATGCCCATGTCGGTGCGAGCGGCGCTTCAGCGGTTGCCGCTGGCTGCGGGAGACATGGCCATGCTTAATGACCCCTTCCGCGGCGGCACACATCTGCCTGACATTACCCTGGTGGCGCCGTTTTACCCGGCCGCAGCGAAGGGGCGGAAAAAGTCGGCCACCTTCTTTGTGGCCGCGCGCGCTCATCATGCCGATGTAGGCGGAGCGTTTCCCGGCTCCATGGGGCCCTGCCGGGAAATCTATCAGGAAGGCCTGCGCATTCCGCCGGTGCGGTTGATGCGCGGCGGCAAGATTGATGAGGACGTGCTCGCCCTGGTGTTGAACAATGTGCGCACGCCGGGGGAGCGGGAAGGCGATCTGGGAGCGCAGATCGCGGCCTGCCACACCGGGCTGATGCGGTTGGAGGAAATTTGCCGGCGCTACGGCCTGCGGGGCGTGACCGCGGCTGGGCGCGAGTTGCTGGATTATTCCGAACGCATGATGCGGGCGTTTCTGCGGCGGGTTCCAGCCGGAACGTACCAGGCTGAAGACGCGCTGGACGATGATGGCGTCAGCCGCCGCCCGGTGCGCATCGCAGTAGCTGTCACTTTTCACAAAAGGGTGAAAACAGGGCCGCTGGTCACAGTGGACTTCACTGGCAGCGCGCCGCAGGTGGAAGGCGGCATCAATGCGGTGGAAGCCATCACCTGGTCAGCCTGCTTCTATGTGTTCCGCTGCCTGCTGGCGGAAGATGTGCCGGCCACGGCGGGGCTGATGCGTCCCATCGAGGTCATCGCTCCTGTGGGAACCGTGGTCAACGCGCGTCCACCGGCGGCGGTGGCCGGGGGAAACGTGGAGACTTCCCAGCGCATTGTGGACGTGCTGTTGCACGCCCTGGCGGATGCCATACCGCGGCGCATTCCGGCGGCCGCTTCCGGCACCATGAACAACCTCACCATCGGTGGCACCGACCCGCGCACCGGCGAACCTTTTGCCTACTACGAAACCGTGGCAGGAGGGATGGGAGCGCGGCCCACCAAGGCGGGAGTTTCCGGCGTGCACACCCACATGACCAATTCGCTCAACACCCCGGCGGAGGCGCTGGAGTATGCGTATCCGTTGCGGGTGCGTCGCTACTCGTTGCGGCCAGGCAGCGGTGGAGATGGCAAATACCGTGGCGGAGATGGCATTGTCCGTGAGATTGAGGTGCTCACCGATTCCGACGTCACTCTGCTGGCGGACCGGCGCCGGGGCCGCCCCTACGGATTACAGGGGGGCGATGCGGGCGCCGCTGGGCGCACGGAAGTGGTGCGGCACGACGGCAGCACCGAACCGCTTGCCGGCAAGGCCAGCGTGCGTTTGAAAGCGGGCGAGCGCATTCGTGTGCAAAGTCCGGGTGGTGGAGGGTGGGGCGTTTCCTCAGGGCGAAAATGAGTAAGTGAACTTCACCGTCAGGCGATGTTGCATGAGTTGCATGGGATTGGCCGCGGCCAGGCTGGCGAACTGCTGCCCTACGGTATAGATGATGAAAAAATCGCTGTCCGGGCGATAGTTCCAGCGCAAACGGATGTTGGCGCTGGCCCCCTGGGTATTGGCGGTATTCATCTGCACCAGGGTGGAAAGCATCATAAAGCGGGAGAAGGCGTAGTCGGTCTCCAGGTCGCCAAAGAGGATGGAGAAATTTCCCTGGGGCAGGCGAAAGCGGTTCCACTGTTCGCCCAGACTGACGGAAAGATGCTCGCTGGCGCGATAGGCGCCACGCAGCCGAGCCTCGTTCAGGCGCCCATCATAGTAGGTTCCAAAACGCTCATAAACATTCCAGGTTAATCGGCGATCCTCGGGTGAGCCGAAGGTAAGCTGGTGCCGCGTCCAGCGGTAATAGCCCACCGGAATATAGATATTCTTGTACAGATTGAAGGGAGTAAGAATGCGCTGGGCAAAGTTGTCCACGATGTCATCGTCGGTATAGGAGCCGTTGTTGAACAGGGCGCGGAAGGTAGCCTGCCACTCCTGGGTCTGGAGCACGCCACTGGTGTCGGGGGCATGGAAGAGAAAACTTTCAAAATTGAGCTCGCGCACGCCGCGGATGCGGGGCCGCGGTTTGAAATTGCCGTCCAGGTATTGAGAAGCGCTGTTGTTGCGCTCCAGGAATCCAACTTCGGGGTTGAAATTGCGGCCAATCTTGCTTTCTTCGGCCACGAAGTCGAACAAGTTGCTGCGGAAGGTCGCCGACCCTCCCACATCCGATTGACCGCCGGTCAGGCCCGGAGTTCGCGTCTGCGCCGCCACTCCCGTCACCACCAGGTTCTTGGTTACCACCATGCGAGCATCCACTCCGCCCGTCTGGTTGTAAGAATCGAGCGGATTGCCGGAGCGTTTGTCCACCCCCATCACGCCGATATAGGACTGCCCGAAGAGGGAGCGCTTGACGCGCACCACCCCGAAATTGGCGTAGGGATTGGGGCCGCTGGAGCGCGTGTCCACGTCCATAACACCCAGGTCAAAGCCGGCCAGCGACCCGGTGATTTTGGCGCCACCGTTGATGGGCACCTCCTGGCCGGTCACGGGATCAATGCCGATCTGGCGGCTGAAGAAGAGCAGATCGCCTTCGCCATCGAGCGGGAAATTGAAGATGCCGGCGTTCTCCAGGAAAAACTGCCGCTTCTCGGGAAAGAAGAGCTTGTAGGGTGTGAGGTTGAACTGGGTGATGTCCACGTCGGCGTCGGCAAAATCGGTATTGCCGGTGAGGTTGGCCACGAGGTTGGAGCGCAAGCCGATTTTCATGTCCAGCCCGCCGGTGTAAAGCGGCTTGGAGCCCGGAGGCAGGCCGCTGAGGCCGGCGGAGGCAGGCAGGTGCTGATAGCCGCCCAGCACGTAAGGCTTGACGATGAACAACCGTCCGCTGTTGATTTCGGAAATGCCACGCAGGTCGCCGGCCTCGCTGATCTTGTTAATACCGGAAAAGCGGCGCCAGCTTGACCACAGGTCTTCTTCGTTCTTGTGGCGGATAAACCGTTTGAAGTTGATTCCCCAGATCACGTCGCGCGACTGCATGAAATTCAAGGTAGTGAAGGGAATCTCGATGGTTGCGGTCCAACCCCGCGGTGAGATTGCGGCGGCCGAGGTCCACACGCCGTCCCAGCCGGGATCGAAGTCGTCGCCATACATGTCGGCGGTCTGCTCCTCGGTGATGACACCGTCGCGTTGCGTGCCCAGGGGGTTGACTTCGAAGACATAGGCGTTGCGCCGGTCGTGGGTGGAATCAATGATGATTTCGAAGTAATCGTCCAGCGCCTGGCTGAGATCGCGGCGCAGTTCGGTGGCGATGATGCGGGCGGGTGTGGAGTCCGCACACTCCACTCCGAAATAAACTGCGCGCCGGGTGTAGAGAATCCGCACCGAGGTGGACTCGGTAGCCGGTCTGCCCTCCGCGGGTTCGCGCTGGCGGAAGTCAAGGATGGGAGTTGCGGCGCGCCAGAGCGGGTCATTGAGGGTGCCATCGAGGCGGGGTGCGCGGTTTACGCGCGCCGCCATGGCGATGCGCTGGCCGGCCTGCAACTCCTGGCCGCCACGGCGGGCGGCCGCTGGCATGCCCAGCCCTAGCGCCACCCACAGCAACAGCCCTGCCTGGTGGATGGCGGGGCTGGCAAACACCCAGATGCGGCAACGCTCTGCCTGACGCATGCCCGGTCTTGAATTTTTGACGAACGGTCGAGGGTTTATCGCCCTCAAAACCGCCATTTGGCCATAGGGGTTGCCCACTTGGCAAGCAGTACCGCCTCCGGATGCTTCCGGAAACGAGGGGAACAGGGGCCAAAACCTACTTGCGAATCTCTCCCGCTGAGATATCATTAGATAGCTCGGGGCTAGTAACTGGCAGCTTTATGGCAAAACAGAGAACAGCATTGTTAGTGCGCTGCTCGGAAGCGGAAGCGGAAACCATACGCGAGGCAGCCAAACGCGAGCGCCGCACCATCAGCGGCTTCATCCTCAACGCGGTGCTGAACCGGATCGCCAACCAGAAGAAGCTCGAACAGGCGTGGCGGAAGGCTGGCGGCGGGAAGCAGGCCCGCGCGGCCGTCGACTCCGTAGAGTAGCACCTGAGTGGCTAATCGAGGCTCGCCGAATTGCTGCGCAGGTTCTCGGAACGGGCGCGATAGGCCGCCGCCTGCTGCCTGAGATCGCTTGCGCAGCGGCGCAGCAACTCTGCTTTCCGGCAGATTTTGCAGGCTCGCTCCCGCATCAGGACCGCGACCTCCAGGGGAGTTCGCGGAGGATGCTCCACGCCCCCGGAGAAGCCTGAAGGCGACGGGGAGCCGGCGCCGTTCAAGCCAGCATAAACCCGCAAATTTTCCAGGGTGTCGCGCAATTGCTTGGAAGTATGTCTGAGGTTTTCGGAATGCTCGCGCGCCGAGCGCGAGCGCTCACGAACATCCGACAATGCGACAACCCCTCTCAACGCCGCTTTCCCAGTAGATCAAGCATCTGTCGCAGGCTCTCCAATTTTTTACGAATATCATCCAACCCCGGGGTCTTGGGCGGCAGGTCGGCGATATGGGAAGTGAGGGTCTCATACGCCTTTCGGGCACTGCGGGCGTTACGCGACATCCGCTCACGATCATTCGACTGCAAGGCAATGCGAGCCAAGGTGATGCCCGTGTCTGCTTCGGCGCTCAGGAAGCTGACCTGGGCGGTTACAGTCGTATGCCGCAGCTGATCCCAATCAGTAAGCATGGCGGATTTTCCTCGGCTGATCACAAAAAACTTGTCGCAAACAGAAAGCTTTGCTGCTCCCTGCAGGTCTTATTAGGCAATTCGCGGCCGCGCTTCACAGCCTCGGAATGCCCAGGTTTTCCCGCGGCCCCTTATGTCTGATCGCCGGAGCGATTTAGCGGTTGCTCAGCCAGGCGATCGTTCTTCGGCTTTACACGCTTGAGGGGCCAGGGCTGCGGATCAAGGTGACGGTCAACCATGACCCCAGCGCTTTTTAGCGCGTGAGTTCTTCGTCCCTGTCTTCTTCTTGCGCACCCCCGGCCGGCGGTTATTTGCCGGGTTGGGCAAAGTTGAGGCCTG
>DATGGJ010000372.1:0-6762 GCA_035308585.1 Terriglobales bacterium | reverse complement strand
GGATCGAGGCCAGCAGCTTCCGTGACGTCGGCAAACTTGCCGTCGCCCAGGTTGTGGTAGAGCGCCATGCCGCCCTGCTTGCCGCCGCTGGCCACAAAAATGTCAATCTTGCCGTCGCCGTCATAGTCCAGCAGACAGGCGCCGGGGCCAGCAAACTTCGGCTTGGCCGCGGGCGGGGCTACCGCCAGTCCCGCCTGTGCCGTCGCATCAACAAATTGGACAGGAATTTGCGCCGGCACCGCCTCCACCGTGGCCGACGAACTTTCCGCCAGCGAGAGCGGCCCCTGGTCGCCATAAGCCACGCTCATGGCCGCTCCCAGCTTCGACTTCGTGATTTGCTGGAACTTGGCCAGGCGCAATCGCGCCTCCGCCATGTTCCCCGATTGCTGGTAAGCCCGGGCCAGCCCAAACTCGGCGGAGGCATGGTACGCGTCCAGATGCAGCGTCTTCTGGAACTCGGAGATGGCCTGGGGGAATTCCTTCAGCTGCATGTAAACCGTACCCAGGAAATAGTGGCTGTCGGCGTCTTTGGGCTCGAGTTCAGAGGCGTGCTGAAAGGCGTCCAGCGCCGCCTTGGGCTGGTTGTCGCCCCGGTACAGCAGACCCAGGTTGTACCAGGCGCGGGCGTTGCCAGGGTCGGTTTTCACCGCTTCCAGCAATATCTGCCGCGCCTGCTCGATCTGTTGCAGATTGAGCAGGGCAATTCCTTCATTTACTTCGCCGGCCACCAACTCGGGATCCGCCGTCCGCGCCTGCTGAAAATACCCCAGCGCCTTTTTGAAGGCCTGCTGGTTCATGTAGCCGACGCCCAGATTGTTCAGCCGGTTCGCCTGCACGGTGGCGCTGCCTTGCGGCGCGGAAGGCTTGCTTTGGAAGGCCATCAGGCCCAGGCCAACCAGCGCAAACAGCACTGCATATCGGGGAGAAAAGATTGCGCGCATGTGGTGCAGGAAGTTTAATTCTATTCTGAACGCTTGGCGAATTTGCGAGCGGAGACGATGCCCCGCCCTTCCGCTATGGTCACGGTCTGCCCGGCGGCCACGTTGCTGAGCTTATCCACCTGCCCGCTCGGCCAGTCAATCTCCACCCCATCCGCCTTCGCGGCTTGGCCGAGACCAAAGGTCAGTACCAGCTCACTTTGCGAAAGGTAGCTGGAGCCGCTGCGCAGCATCTGGTCCTGCTTCGTGCCGGCTACGTTCACGTGCGCCACCGCCCCGATGCCATCCCGGTTCGACTTCGTTCCCACCAGCTTGATACGCAAGCTGTTGTCGGTGCCGCCGTCGTTGCGGAACAGGTAGGCGCGCCCGGCGTTGGTGGTGACCAGGATGTCCAGATCGCCATCGTTATCAATATCGGCGTAAGCTGCTCCCCGGGCCACTTTCGGGCTGGCGAAAACGGAGCCCATGGCCGCGGTCACCTCCTGGAATTTTCCTCCGCCCAGATTGTGGAACAGGTGTGGCGGCTCGGCGAACTTCACCGTCTTTTGCACCTTCTCGATCTGGTCCTCGATGTGACCGTCGGCTACGAAAATATCCGGCCAGCCGTCCAAATCGTAGTCAAAAAAGAAACAGCCGAATCCCAGGGTCAACAGGCTGTCGCGACCGATGGAGGACCGCGGCGCCTCATCCACGAACAAGCCGTTGCCCTCGTTGTGGTAAAGCGACACCATCTGGTTGGCAAAATTCGTTATCAGAATGCTGGGGTGGCCGCTGTGGTCGTAATCGGCGGTGTCCACACCCATGCCGGCGCGGGCCACGCCATCTTCGCTGAAGGCGATGCCCGCCGGCATTCCCTGCTCGGCGAATGTTCCGTTGTGCTTGTTGACGTAAAGCTTGTTGGGCTGGGTGTCATTGGAGACGAGTATGTCAGGCCAGCCGTCGCCGTTATAGTCCAGAGTGGTAATGCCCAGGCTCTTGGAGGTTGGATCATAGAGCCCGGCCTTTTGCGTCACATCCTCAAACTTGCCATGGCCCAGATTGTGCCACAAGCGCAGCGACGCGCCCTTGTACGACTCCGGCGTGCAATACGACTTGTGGCTGCCGTCGAGCGTGCAGTAGAGGTCGCCCTTTTCCGTCCATTGCACATAGTTGGCCACCACCAGATCGAGCAGGCCATCGTGATCGTAGTCCACCCAGGCCGCGCCAGTGGAAAATTCATTTGGCCCCCACAGCCCCGCCGCCCTGGTCACATCAGTAAAAGTGCCGTTGCCGTTGTTGTGGAACAGGTGGCTCTGGCCGAGCGCGGTCACGAAAACATCGTCATAGCCGTCGTTATCGTAGTCACCGACCGCTACACCCATGCCGTACATCTCCACCGCCAGCCCGGCCTTGCGGGTCACGTCGGTAAAGGTGCCGTTGTGGTTGTTGCGATACAGCTTCAGCGTGGTGGGTCCGTGAATCTTGTGCCCGGGAAAATCTTCGGAGTTGATGAGCAGGATGTCGGGCCAGCCGTCGTTGTCGTAATCAATGAAGGCGCAGCCCGAGCCCATGGTTTCCGGCAGCCACTTCTTGCCGAAAGCGCCATTGTTGTGGATGAAGCGAATGCCCGCCTGGGCGGTGATGTCGGTGAAGTGAATCTGCGATTTGTTCTGCGCCGCTGCGAAGGTAACCATCAGCAACAGCAGCGCAAGCCCGGCCAGAATGCGTAGCTCCAGCCGCCCCTGGCTGGGCGGATGAGCTTCACCTGCATCCTTTGTCATCCCGAGCGACCGCGAACCCAGCCTGAGAGGCGAGCCTAAATCGAGGTACCTTGTGCTTGCCTTCACCGGCCCGCTCCCGCCGAGCTTTCATAGCTGTAATGCGCGCCCTGCTTCAGCATCGCCAGGGGCACCGACTCGTGTTCGTGGATTTCCTGCCGCTCATTATTGTCTTCCGGGTGCAGCAGCCGGTAGGGCCCGGTGATGGTCTGTTCCGCTTCGTTGGCCTTGAAGCGCAAATAGCGCACCTGGTGGTCATGGGCGTCTTTCGCGTCGCCCAATCCGGTGTAGCAGAGCATGAGATTGTAATGGGCCATGAGGTCTTCCGGGTCAATCGCCAGCACCGAATCCAGCACTTTGACCGCATCTTTATACCGCCGCTGCAGGAAGAGAATCCGCCCCAGGTCATTCAGGGCTACGCGGTCGCGCGGATATTGCGCCAGCACGGTGCGCAGGTGCTGCTCAGCCTCGCCGTAATGGCCTTCTTCGCGCAGCACCTGGGCGTAGAAGAAATGCGCTCGCGCCAGCTTCGGTGAAACGCTTAGCGCCTTCTCCAGCACCGTTCGGGCCCGGTCCAGGTCGCCTTCCTGCACCGCTGCCCGGCCAATGTTCACCCAGCCGTCCGGATTTTTCGGGTCAATCTCGGTAATCTTCTGGAAGGCCGCTTCCGCTCCCTTCAAATCTCCCTGCAGCAGCAGGCCGATGCCGTAATCGTTCCAGCGCTGCCAATCCTCCCCCTCCAGCGCCACCCTGGGCTTGGGTTGAACCCCGCTGCGCGAAACCACCGGCAGCGTGATTTCATCCTCGGCCAGCGCCACGATGGGCAGGTTGGGAATCTTCTGTTCCCTGGCTGAAACGTCATGCACCGGCCCGCCCAGCAGGTAATGCGTGTCATCGTAGTCGGGCGTGACCTGGTGCGACCCCTGCCTGGAATCGGGATAGCCGGAAAATGCGTACTGGGTCATCCACCAGGAAAATTTGCGGTAGCACAGCCGAGCGTGCAGCGTGATCTTGTCGCCCGCGTTTTCGGGAATGTGCAATCGGTAATGCACGGTGTCGGCGGCTCCCGGCGGAATCAGGTGCACGTACACCACCGAGCGCGTCATCCAGGAATTGCGTTTATTGATAATGTGGCCGTGCTCATCCACCTGCAACGAACGGTAGAAGTGCGCTCCCGGCTCCACCGGCCCTTGGCCGTTGTCCTCCACCATGCCGCTCCAGAACAACACCTGGCCGCGGTCGTCGGTGGCCTTCAGCTCCAGCCAGGTGTCGAAAGCATCCACCGTGCCGCCGGGAAAGAAATGTCCAACCTTTCTGGTGCGCACCACCACGTCCACGCGGTCGGTGTCTCCCCGCCGTAACGCCGGCAGCACCCGGTTCAGAGGCGCGGTAATCGGCCGCACCTCCCCCACCTCTCCCCGCGGCAGGTTGGATTCCGCTTCTTCACCCACGGCGAATTCGGTCGCCAGCTGCGGGGTTCCGGGTGGCGGCGCGACGACGGCCTTCTTCCCTCCCGCTCCGGGCTGGTCCGGCGACAGCGCAAAGATATCCACGCTCACGATGCCGTTCTTCAGGAAGTCTTCTTCCACCTGCAACTGCCTGCTCTCTTCGTTGGCGGTGGGCAGCGCCGTATTGGCCGCTGGAAAACGGTGGGAGTGGATGAATCCGTTGATGTTGCCCGCATCCCTGGAACGGGTAAGGGGCATGTGGCAGTCCTGGCATTCCGCCGGCTTCGCCGGGTAATAGAAGGAGCGCGCCCCCTGCCCGGAGACTCCGCTCGCCTGCCAGTTGTCGTATTCATTGAAGCCGCGCTCCCAGCGGTAATGGTTCACCGGTACATCCAGGTGCACTTTGTGGCAGCTGGAGCAGAATTCCGCCGTCTGGCTGCGCATGAAGGGCTTCAGGAACACCCGCCGGTGCGGTTCCGGATTCAGGTTCACCAGGAAGTCGTGCAAGGTGCGGATTACCGGGTTCTTGCTGGCCGCCAGGGCATGCAGCCGGGGGTATTCCAGGTAGAAGTCGCCATTGCCCATGGTGCTCTTCACCCGCGCGATGGAATGGCACATCATGCAGCCCAAACCCGCTTGCGCCTGGGGCGTGTGCACGATCTGGCGGATGGGCGTGTCCATCATGCCGCTATACAGCACCGCCGGGTCATGGCAACCGCCGCACCACTTCGAAGGCCGCGTGCCCACCACGTCCTGCATATACTCAATGCTCATGCGGTACCACTGGTTGTTGAAGGACGAGAAATGGTGCGCCGAGCTGTACCACTCGCGGTAAATGTCCTCATGGCAGCGCTTGCAGGAATCTGATTCCATGAAAAACTTGCTGGGAATCTTCTGCCCGCCATAAACCTGCGCCGAACTGGGGAAAAACGGCCCTTTGGGGCCATCTCCCTCGCCATTCATGCTGGCCGGCGCGTCCGGGGGATTGTGAATGCGCGCGCTGCTCTGCCAATTCACGTTGCGCTGATACCAGGCGCCCGCGCTCAGCCCCGCCAGCACGGCCAGCGCCAGCAGCGGGCGAACAGCCGCCCCGCCGGGCAGCGACTTCAGCCAGCCCCGTCTTCCCGCCCAATCGGCGAACAGCAACGCCACTGCCGCCAGCACCAGCACGATGTGCAGGTAGAGCAACCGCCACTCCTGGCGTGGAGTTCCGGTATAGATAAGAGCTATCCCCAGGGCCGCGCCGCCCGCCAGCAGCAGCCATCCCGCCTTCCCGGTCAGGGTCTGCGTTCGCAGCCGCCGCCACAAGAACGGCACCAGCAGAATCGCAAGCAGCACGCCGCCCAGCGTGTGCAGCAGCACTACTCCGGCATAAAGAACATTGGGTTGGGGAAAGGGATACAGGTAGGCGGCCGAGGCCACCAGGAACAGCAACAGTCCGAACAGCAGCTTATGGCTAAACCGATACTCCGATTGCGGCATCACTCGCTCTGCGGTTTATCTCCACGCTAAGGCGCGGCGGTGGTAAGACGCCAGGTTGAAATGAAGATTGATTCGCGCCGGCTAGCGACCCCACTCGGCTGGCCAGCATTACAGGCGGGCGTAACTTTAATGGCAAGAGAGCACAACGGCAATAATACAAACATATTAGCCAGCCTCCTTCCGGCAAGGGCGCAACGCCAGAGTCAGCACTGATCTCTCCGACTTGCGGCGCTATCCCTTTTACAGTATTTCTGTAATCGCGTAATGCGGCCACAGATTGCAAGTGGAAGGGCAGCATCTCCCATGTTCACTTCACAGCCGATTGGATTCGTGAGCAGTCCCTATACCGATACCAAGGAGATTCCCAAGGGCTTTGGCGCCAAGCACGAGGCGGAAGGTTCGCTCAAGCTCCTGCCTGAACTGGAAGCTGGCCTCACCGACATCGAGGGATTCTCCCATCTGTTTGTCATCTGGGAATTTGACCGCTCCCAGGGCTTCGAACTGCTGGGCAGGCCTCCCATTGACGACCGGCCACACGGAGTGTTCGCCACCCGCTCCCCACGGCGCCCCAACCCCATCGGCCTCACCGTGGTCGAGCTTCTGCGCCGCGAGGGCTCCACGCTGCACGTCCGCGGCCTGGACATGCTGGATGGAACCCCCATCCTCGACATCAAGCCCTATCTCTCCAGCATCCCCATGGAAAACCTGCGGCGCGGGTGGCTGGCGGAAGCCGAAGCCCGCAAAAAAGGCTGAGTTTCTTCTTCCCGCGGAGAATGTCATCGTTCGTCGCCCGCCGGCTCCTGACTTTGTCTTTGTCCCTGACTTCTGACTCCCGTTTTTTCCGTATAATCCCCTTTCCCGCAATCCAAGCCAGAAGCTGAGGAAACCATGAAATACACATGCCTGGCCATCTGCCTGGCCGTGCTCCCTTCCTTCGGGTGGGCTCAACCCCAGCCATCCGCCCCCGCCTTCTTCCCCGTGGCCGTGTGGTACGGTGGCGGCAAAGCGCGGGCGCCCATGCTCGAACCTCTGGACGCGACCAGCGCCCAACGCTGGGGCAAGGATCTCGATCAGATAAAGGCGCTCGGCTTCAACACCGTGAAAACCTGGGTGGACTGGGCCACGGCGGAACCTCAG
>DATGGJ010000371.1:0-9053 GCA_035308585.1 Terriglobales bacterium | reverse complement strand
TGCTTCGATCTGAACTTCGCCCAGCGCGCCCGCTGTGCCGCCGCTATCCTCGCCCGCGCCGCTGCTGAGAGCCTGCGCCGCGGTCTGCGCCCGCGCTTCGCGGAAGCGCTTCTGCGGCCGGCGCCGCTTCCACCGATGTGGTCAAGTGCCTTAATCGCATGTTCAAGACGTTCCAGTTCATGTGATACCCGGTCGCGTTCCCGGCGAAGCTGACTGATCACTGCGGATAGATTCGCCATGCTGGGGTCCTTTCTGGATCCTGAGTGTTTGACGGATTTAGTTAATTACGGCTTGGTTAATATGATACGCCACACGCGGGCCCTTAGTGACTCAGAGAGGGCACTTAGCGGGTAAGTACTTGTATGCTTGGAATTACTGGAGCTGTTGGATAACTTATCTTACGAAGAGCTATGTCCGGAGCAGTGCATTACTCCGAGGTATTTGCTCCACGGACCCACAGCCTGCCGGTATTGATGGGCCATAACTCTTGAAATCTGGTGCAGATGAGTCAAGTCATGAGCCGCCCAGGCCGCCAGTAACTGAGATAGAGTTACTATCCCGAGCGCAGGATGTCGTCCATGCCGCTGAAGATCTTCCGGGCGCAGATTCAACCCATGCAGTTGGTTCAGGTTTTCAGACCGCAGGCGGGAAAACTCGTCCAGCAACTGCCCCAGCGACTTGCCCTGACTCTCCCGTGCCTGTGCGAAGCGATCAAATGGTTCAAAGGCTCGAGTTTCTCCGAATTCCAGGATCATTCTCGCCCGCGGCATCCAATCCGTGCGTTCGCCGTGAATGAGATGGCCGACCACATCGAACGCGCTGAAGGTGTTTTCACCCTCATTGCTTAGAACCCAATTTTCCGGCAGATCACGCAGCAGGGCATTCAGAGCGGCAGGCGTGCGGGCCAGAAGCGACACCGTATTCTGCAGATTGTGCTGCATCCAACCGTCCAATGTTACCAACGCGCGGACCGGCCTGTTTCAGTCGGCGGGAACTGGCTCATGCGGCACCGCTTCTCCCCGGTTGCGGCGGCCGGTGAAGCGCGACCATTTGCGGTTCAGCCAGTTCTGTATCTCATCCAGGTAGACGTAATACACGGGCGTGATATAGAGAGTGATGATCTGAGAAAAGATCAGGCCGCCCACTACCGCCAGCCCCAAACCTTGCAGCGAGCCGGTTCCCCAACCCACCGCCACCGGCACCATGCCCATAAGTGCGGCCATGGTGGTCATCATGATGGGCCGGAAGCGCACCAGCGCGCCCTGATAAATGGATTCCTCAGGAGTCTCGCCCTTCTCGCGCTCGTTGACCAGGGCGAAGTCAATCATCATGATGGCGTTCTTTTTCACAATGCCGATCAGCATGATGATGCCCACGAAGGAGTACAGGTTCAGCTCCTGGTGGAACAAAATCAGAGTAGCCAGTGCGCCCACCGCGGCCGAGGGCAGACCGGACAAAATAGTCAGGGGATGGATGAAGCTTTCATACAGAATGCCCAGAACGATATAGATGACCAGAATGGCGGCCAGCAGCAGCAGACCAAGGCCACGGAAGGATTGCTGAAAGGCCTGCGCCGTTCCCTGAAAGCTGCGCTGCACGTTCGCCGGCAGCATCTGGTTGGCTACTTGCTCCACCGCCTTTGTGGCCTCGCCCAGCGAGACTCCGGGCTTGAGGTTAAAGCTGAGCGTGACCGCGGGGAGTTGTCCCAGGTGGTTGACGGTCAAAGGCCCCAGGTCGGGCACCACCTGGGTCACGGTGCTCAAAGGAATGAGCTTGCCGTCCTTGGCTCTCACATAGATCATGTTGAGTGCCTGGGGATTGTTCTGATAGGGCGACTGCAGCTCCAGGATGACGTAGTACTCATTGCTGGGCGCATAGATGGTGCTGACTTGGCGCTGCCCAAAGGCCGAGTAAAGAGCGTCGGAAACCTGCTGCGCCGTCAGCCCCAGAGCGTAGGCCTTATCGCGGTCCACTCTCACGTCCAGTTGCGGATTGTGGATCTGCAAATCGCTGCTCACGTCCTGCAGCAGAGGAATCCGGCGCAGCGCCCCTTCCAGCTTGGGCGCGTCGGCGTATAACTCCTTGATGTCGGGCGATTGCAGCGCATACTGATACTGCGCATTGGTCAGGCTGCCGCCCACGTTGATAGTTGGCGGGATCTGCAGAAATACGTAGACCCCCTGAACGTTCTTCAGAAACTTACCCCGCAACTCCTGGATAACCTGGTCGGCGCTGATCTGGTTGACCCGGTGTTTTACGTCCTTCAGGTGCATGAATACCCGGCCCTGATTGACTGGGCTGCCGTAGAAGGTCATGGTCAATTCGACATTGGGATCGGCCATGGTGATGTTGGCGATCTGCTGCATCTTCTGCCCCATCTGGTCGAAGCCGATGCCTTCCTGCGCCTGAATAAAGCCGAACAGCAGGCCGGTGTCCTCATTGGGGATGAAGCCTGTCTTTGTGCTCTCGTAAAGGAAAAGGGTCAACCCGACGACAACAAAGCTGACCAGCAAAGTAGCCAGCTTGTGGCGCAGCACCCTGGCCAGCGACCAGTCGTAGAAGCGCAGCGCGCCGTCAAACATGCGCTCAGTGGCGTTGTACATGGCCCCGTGTCGCGTCTCCGAAGGCGGACGCAAAAAGCGGCTGCTCAGCATTGGCGTCAAGGTCAGCGATACCAGGCCTGAAACCAGAATGGCAGCCGTGATCACCACGGCAAACTCATGCAACAACCGCCCGATGATGCCGCCCATGAACAGAATGGGAATGAAAACGGCGGCCAGCGACAGGGTCATGGAAAGAATGGTGAAGCCGATTTCCCCGGCGCCGTCGAGGGACGCCTGCAGTGGCGTTTTTCCCATCTCCATGTGCCGCACAATGTTTTCCAGCATCACGATGGCATCATCCACCACGAAGCCCACGGAGAGCGTGAGCGCCATCAGCGACAGGTTATCCACCGTATAGCCCAGCGCATACATCACGGAGAAGGTGCCGACAATGGCGATGGGCAGCGCCAGGCTGGGAATAATGGTGGCGGAAGCGTTGCGCAGGAAGAGGAATATGACCAGCACCACCAGCACGATGGCCAGCAGCAGCGTGAACTTCACATCGTTGACGCTTTTGCGGATCGAAACCGAGCGGTCGTACAGAGTGGTGATCTTGATGGACTGAGGAATCTGCTGTTCCAGTCGGGGCAGCACCTGGTTGATGGCGTCCACAATCGCCACCGTGTTGGTGCCCGGCTGCTTCTGAATGGCGAGCACCACGGCGCGCTGATTGTTCAGGGCGCCCTTGACGTACTGGTCCTCGGTGCCATTCACCACGCTCGCGAGCTGGTCCAGGCGCACCGGCGCGCCGTTGCGGTAAGCCACAATCAGCGGCTGGAACTGGGCCGCGTTGAGCAACTGCCCGTTGGATTGCAGGGTATAGGTTTTCCCGGGAGCGTAAATGCTGCCGACCGGGAGATTGGTGTTGCCGCTCTGGATGGCTTGCGCCACCTCATCTATTCCGATCTGCTCGGCAGCCAGCTTGTTGGGGTCCACGTCCACCCGCACCGCGAACTTGGAGGCGCCAAAAACCTGCACCTGCGCCACGCCCGGAATCATGGAAAGCTGCTGGCCCATGGTGGTCTCGGCGGCTTCGTCCACCGCGTAGACAGGCATGGCGTTGGAAGTCAGCCCCAGATACAGAATGGGCGACTCCGCCGGATTCACCTTGCGAAAGGTGGGCGGCGTGGGCATGTTGGGCGGCAGCTGACCTCCGGCCGCCGCGATGGCAGACTGTACGTCTACCGCCGCCCCATCCAGATTGCGCGACAGGTCAAACTGGATGGTAATGCTGGAGAATCCCAGTTGGCTGGTGGAAGTCATCTGGGTGATGCCGGCGATGGTGGTGAACTGCCGTTCCAGCGGGGTAGCCACCGACGATGCCATCGTCTCCGGGCTAGCTCCCGGCAACGAGGCATTTACCTGGATCGTGGGAAAATCCACGTTGGGCAAGTCGCTTACCGGCAGCGCCATGTAAGCAAAAACGCCGAAGATCACGATCGCCACCATCACCAGCGTGGTCATGATGGGACGCCGAATGAACAGACCTGTCACTGCGGATCTCCGGAAGCGGGAGCGTTGTCGGCCACCTGCTTGGGTGTGACCGGCACCGTGCGCACAACCTCAACCTTGCTGTTGGGGATGACCCGGTATTGGCCATCCACAATCACCCGCTGCCCCAGCTTGATGCCATTGTCAATCACCGCCAGTTGCCGGTAGGTGCGCGTGGATTTCACCGGTTGCATCACGGCTGTGCCGTCGGGTTGTACTACGTAAATGTATTTACTGCCATTCTCCCCGGTCTGCAGCGCCGAAGCCGGCACCACAATGGCGTGCGGATCGGTGCCTAAGACCAGCCGCACATTGAAGAACTGGCCCGGCCAGAGCTTTTGATCCTGGTTGCGGAACGTGCCCATCAGCTTGATGGTGCCGGTGGTCTGGTCCACGCTGTTGTCAATGAAGCTCAAAGTGCCCAATTCCGGCTTGGACTCGTTGGGCACCAGGGCCTGCACCTGCAACCCGGCTTGCGCCCGCGCCCGGACCGCGGGGAGTTGCGCCTCCGGGATGTTAAACGCCACATAGATGGGGCGAATCTGGTTGATGGTGGTTAAGGGGTTAGTGTCGTTGGCTTTTACCAGGTTGCCCAAATTGACCAGGATAGCCCCGGCGCGTCCGCCGATGGGAGCGCGGATATCGGTGTAGCCCAGATTCACTCGCGCCGTCTCCACCGCCGCTTTGTCCGCCTGCACCGCGGCCGCGTAGGCCGCCGCCTGCGCCTCCTGCGCCTGCGCATCCTGAGGCGCCAGAACGCCGGCTTTCAGAAGAGCATCGTCGCGAGCTGCCTGCGCCTTGGCATTGGCGGCTGTGGCCTCGTCCTGGCTCAGCTTGCCTAAGGCCTGGTCCAGCGCCGCCTGAAACGGCCGCTTGTCCAGCTGAAACAGCATTTGACCGGCGCGAACATCATCGCCCTGCTGGAACAGCACGCGATTAATTTGCCCATCCACCATGGACTTTACCTGTACCGTCCGGAAGGATTGGGCGTTTCCAATGGCGTTCAATTCAACCGGGATGGGCGCTTGTTCTGCCACGGACACCGTCACCGGAGCCGGGGGGAAGGAGGGACGAGCTGTTTTCTGCTGTGCGTTGCCCCCGCTGCAGGCGGCAAGAAAGGCTGCGGCCGCCAGCAGGAGTGTCACACCGACAATATGGTTTGCAGGTTTCATCTCTCTCAGGCCGTGATCGCGCGGTTTGCCGCCGGCTGAGCAGCGCCCCCGCGTCCGTTTCGCGCAACCCCCGGCTCGCGCTTTCCGGAAGCGCTGGAGCGGGGGTGAGGTGCGGTGCCGGCGGAAACACCATTCAGCCATATGTTCGCGAGTTGCCGCCCGAGCTCACGGGGATCGTAATTTTGATGCCCGGCGCCGCCAAAAAGTTCCTGTAGCAGGTTGTGGTAAACCACCATTCCCATGAAGGCGCGGGCCCCAATTACCGGGTCTATTTTGCGCAGCGTTCCCCTCTCCACACCTTCGCGGATGTACTCCGATAGCAGGTTCAGCGACTCTCCTATTTCGCGACGAAAGAATTTTTGTGTCCGTTCGCCTGGACGAAGTGCGCTGAACAGCAGCAAGCGGGTGAGGGCCGCGTCATGTTCGTCCCGCAGGAGCAGATTCTCCGCCGCTTCAGCCATCGGTTGCCGGGCGCCGCTGCGCGAAGAGCGCAATGTTTGCTTCAGCCGCTCAGCCGGGCCTCGCTGCCGCATCTGCTCCGATACCACCGCCCAATAGAGCTTTTCCTTAGACGTAAAATGCCGGAAAATGATAGCTTCGTTCACCCCGGCCAACCGGGCAATTGCCCGAGTCGTGGTTCCATCGAAGCCTTGCCGCGAAAACAACCGCATGGCAGCCGCCAGGATCTGTTCCCGCCGTGTTTTGGCTGCCGCCCGCATGTAATCGCTTACTTACCTATGGATGTCTGAGCTTGCCTGGCGGACTATAAAAAAATGTAAAGTTCGGCTTCGGCAGCAGCATGGCTCCGGCTAGCCGCCACGGCTGAGCTGCTTCCCTGAAATAGCAAAAGCCGGGAGGCCTCACTCCAGGCCCGCTCCCGGCTCCGCTTACCGCAACTTGGATAGGAGAATTATGGTTGTGGATTAACCGTTGCAGCCGGCGTCGCGCTGCCTGGCTGGACCGGCGTTTGCGGCGCGCTTTTGGCCTCGCCAACCTCCGCCTGCCGCGCCAGATGCGGAAATACCGGCGTGACTTCGAAAACCATTTTTTCCCGCGCCGAGGCCAGGGGCACGGACGGTGATTTCACCAGTTCCGCCTGGTCGCTCCATGGGTCCACCTTAATCCGTCCTCCCAGGGGCAGCGCCGGCACCTGGTCCAGTTTGCTCATCTCCAAGGCTGGCGCCGAAGTCACCAGTTCCGGCATGCGCAGTATTCGCTCGCGCGTCGCCAAGGGGTTTCCCAGGTGGGGAGTAAGCAGCGCCGGCAACACCACGGAGCGCGCCTGCAACGCCTTCAGAAACAACCCGGCGCTGGCCAATTTGCTCTTGTAAGGCGAGTTCTGCAGCAACTCCATCGCTCTTTTGTCGGCCGCCGCCTCGTCGGCCGCTTTGTGGGCAAATCCCAGCTGCTGATAGGTGTACTGGTCGGAAAAAAGCATGCGGTCCACAAACGCGAATTTGGTGTCCGTTTGGTGCCCGAGCACGATGTGGCCCAGTTCGTGGCTCAGCACCATGGCCAGGCTGGCTTCGTCGGGCAATACATCCAGCAGTCCCCGGCTGATCACGATGGTGTGTCCCACGTGAAAAGTTTCCAGCGGCTCGGTCAGCATGACCCGGCAGTGCACCGGCCAGGTGAGGTTGACGTTGCTGGTGACCACCAGATTGTTGATCACCGTTTCCAGTACCGTGTCCACTTCGCCCCGCGGCGCCAGCAACCCGGCCTGCTGCAGACGTTCCACCACGTTATTTTCCGCCTGCTGTTCCCACAGCCGCTCGCTCTGCACCGGCGTGGCATCCTGCGCCGCCGCGCTCTGGTCCTGCACATCCGGCGAATCCACGGTCAGCTGCGTGAGCTCCGATTCGTGCGCCGCGTGCTTCAGGTTGTAGCCCCACAGCCGGGTCTGCGCCTTGAAGCTGGTCGCCCGTCCCACCCCGTAGTGCATGTCGGTCTCTTCGCTGTACACGTAGGCCGGCAGCCACAGCCCGGGCTGCAGGTTCAGCCGCCAGCTGTCGAAATGGAAATAGTACTTTCCGTTTCCATTATTGGAATAGGTTCCGTTGAGGCGGACGATGTTATAGCTCTGGTCTTCCACCCAGATGCGCCCGATGAAGCGGCCGTCGCCGGTCTTCTTTTTGGGCTGCACGTCGAACACCAGGCAGCGCAGGTCGCCTAGGAATTCGCGCCGCACATAGCGGAAATCGTAATGTTGCCGGTCAAACTCATCGCGGTCGGCATAAATCATCCAGGCAAATCCCGCCGGATTCAGCCGCAAGGAGTAGGTCTCCGTCAGCGTGCCCAAAAACCGCTTCAGCCGCGAGGACGTGCCCAGGTAGCTGGCTTCATTGCCGTGCATCAGGTCCAGCCGGCCCAGGAAGTACTTGTCTCCCGCCGGCACCATGCCCAGCTGCGGGTCCGGCTTCATGGCCTGAAAATAGGTCTCCACCACGGGGCTGTAGCTGTCGAGATTCTTCACCAGGGTCTGCTCGCTGGCCACCACCCGGTCCACCACCTGGTCCATGGTTACCGGTGCCGACACCACCTGGGGTGTCTCCTGGGAAAACAATCCGCAGCCGCAGGCCAGCACCGCCGCCAGAATCCATTTTGTACGTCGCATCGTCTTCATCCTCATTTCAGTACGCCAGCTCGAACACCACGTGGACTACCGCTGTGGAATCAACCGGCCGCCCATTTTGTTGTGCCGGCTTGAAGCGAATCTGGTTGGAGGCGTTCACCGCCGCCTCATCCAATCCGTGGCCCATGCCCCGCACCACCCGCAACACGTGCGCCTGGCCATTGGCTCCAAACAGCACCTGCACCAGGACTTCGCCCTGCAATCCCAGGCGCCTGGCTTCTTCCGTGTAAACCGGCTTGGGTTTGGAGAGAATTTCAACCGGAGTTGTTGCCGGGGCGCTTACCACCGCCCGTTGCTGCGGGCCCGAAGGCTGGTTCGTAACATCGCCGAAGCCGCCCGCGTGCACATTGCCTCTGCCGCTGCTGCGCCCGTCTCCGTTTCCGGAAGTGGCCACGCCATCGCCGAAGCCGGCGCTGGCTACGCTTCCGCGCGCGCCACGCGCGCCCCCTGCTCCATTGCCGCTGCCCGCTCCTAGGGGCATATCGAACCCGCCCATTTTCGCCATCACCAGCTTTCCCTGGCCCTTCCCTTGGGCGGGCACGCCGTTGGGATCGCCAAATCCCCCGGTTTGCACCTTCTCCACCGGTCGCACGATGGTGGGGGTGGCGGAACTGCCCGCGAAGCTCCCGGTGTGCACGATGGCGGGCATGGCTCCCCCGGGCCGCGCCAGCGCCGGCGATAGCCTGGGAGCGGCGAACACCACCCTGGGGGCCACCAGGACCGCCTCCTTGGGCGCGCGAAGCTGCATTTCACGCGGCACCCGCAAGCGTGCGCTCACCGGAGGCGCCGCGAGCAAATGCGTTTTGAGCCGCGGCTCCGGCCGCTGCGGCCGTGCCGTTTTCTCCACCAGCGGTGTGTAAGTCAAGTGTTGTGTGGCGATTACCAGCCGCTCTGGATGGAGCAAGCCGGCTTCCACCAGGAACAGAACCAGCAGGCTTTGGCCTACAAAGCTAGTGCCCAGCGTGCGCCAGTTCAGCTTGCGTTCTGGCAGTAATAGTTGGTCGAACGCCTCTGCCATCTTTAGCTTTGCTCCAATGGGGAACCCAGGCCTGGGGAGTCCGCTCCGGAGCTAGTAGGTTACTGTTGGCAGGGCGGAGGGTAAATGTGCCCGCAGTCTATGGCCGACGGTAATTGTGGCTAATTGACCCGAACCAG